>DASVTJ010000621.1:0-11456 GCA_036387635.1 Duganella sp. | reverse complement strand
ACCCATTTGCGCGCGGCCAGGCCGGTGTGCTGGCTAAGCAGCTCGATGCTGATCTGGTATTGGCCGTGCTCTTTGCCGCGCGACGAAAATTCGACGAACACCGGGCGCCATTCGCCGTCGGTGGCGCGCACGAATTGGAATTGCTGGCGCGCGGCGCCTTCGGGAATCAGGTCCGATTGCAGTTGCAGCGTCAATTGCGGCGCCGTGGTGTCGGGCATGCCGCGCAGTTCCATCTTCAGCGTTTGACGGCCGCCGGCGGCGCGCGGGTCGAAACCGCTGATGTGCAGCTGCGGGCGCTCCGATTGGGCGCGTTGCAGGGGACGGGCGTAGCTGGCGGGGACGGGCGTGATGGCGGAGGACGTGGCCGATATCGGCACGGATGTCGGCGCGACAGCCAACTGCGTCGCCGGACCAGCGGGACGCGCGCTGCGTACCGCACTTAACAGGTCATAGCTGGAGGGCTCGACTTGGGCGTGACCGCCTTCGCAAGCTTGTTCTCCAGACATGACCCAGTAGGTGCAATGCGGGTGCTGGGCGTTACTGCATTTTTTCATGGCATACCGACCGATGGAATACCTGTCAGTTTATGCCGTTTACGCCGCGCTTGCCAATCAAACCCGCATCCGATCGGCATATTTTTTCTTTGGAGCACATGCCGCGACCGTCACGCAACACTTACCCCTGGCACCCCTCAAAAATGCGGCGGGATTGATGCGGCCGGCAGTGCCGTTTCGTCAAGGTTGCGACCATCCAGCGCCGTCGGGGCGGGCGCGAAGCGCAGCACGATCGCGGTCACATTGTCGATGTGGAGCTGGGGCGGCGGGTCGTCGGCGTAGTCATTGAACAACGCATCGAGCGCGGCGCCGGCCGACCGGCCCGGCCGCGTCATGAGCGCCGGCCAGCGCTCGGTCCACGGCAGCGGACGCCCGCACGACCAGAAGCCGTCGGTCGCTAGCAGATAGGTAGCGTCGGCCCGCACCGTCAGCGCGCGGCGGTCGGCCAGATGATGCAGGAACGGCGGCAGGTTGCGATGGTCCAGCGGTAGCAGGCCGTCCTCCAGCACCTGCGGATTGGCGAAGGCGTTACCCAGGATATACGCCTGCGAGATTTGCGGCCGGTGCTCGCCGTGCACCTGCTGCCACCATTCCTGCTCGCCCAGCAGGCCATGCATCGCGAAGCAGGTCGCCGGCACGTGGTCCACCGTCAGCGGCCGCACCGTTTGCGTGGTGATTTCGTACAGGCGCGAGTCGCCGGCGTGGTACAGCATCGGCGCCTGGCCGGGCGGCATTTCCAGCAGCGTGAGGGTGGTGCCGGGACGGCGGAAGTTATCGGTGTCGCCGGGTTGGCAAAAGCGCGCCTGCAGCTCGCCGTGCAGTTGGTCGAGGCGCGCGCTCAGCTCGTCCAGTGTAACGCAGGCCGGCACGCCCAGCAGGCCGTCGGCGACCGCTTCGGCGGCCTCGCGTCCGTGCCCGTGGCCGCCCATGCCATCCATGACGGCCAGGCGCACATGGCCTTGCGGCCAGCCGGCGATCAGCGTCGATTGGGCGGCCTGGTCGCGCAGGAACACCGCGCGCCCGCTGGCGTCGACGACCAGCAGGTTGTCCTGGTTTTCCGGCACTTGCAGCTTGCTGATGCTGGCGGCGCTGCGGGCGGCGATGTCGAGGCCGGGGCCGAAGTCCAGCAAATCGGTGATGCGTGTCATCGTGGCGGGCGCCTCGGCGCGGGATCCGTAAGGCCACAGCTTAGCCGAAAAACCTCCTGTTGCGGAAGCCGGTGATGAAGCGTGTGTTGATCGGCCTGGATGGGGCATGGGCGGCGCGACCCGCTGCTGCGTCATTCGCCGCCCCGGCGCAGCCACAGGCTGCTGACCCAGCCGGTTTTTTCACGGCCGTCGACACGGGTTGTGACCTGCCACCAGTCGCCATCGCGCACGCCGGTCGGCGTGAGGCTGGCGCCGGCCGGCACGGTGACAAGGCGCGCCGCGTGCACCCCGGCGGCGGCGCGCACATTCAGGTCGCGGTGCACCTGGAAAGCGCGGCCTGCGATGATGTCCGTGGAAAGACGCTCCGCCTTCCATCGTGTCGCCGTTTGCGCGTTGGTTTGTGCATCGTTTGCGGCGTGGGCCAGCGTGCCGGCGGCCGCCGGCGCCGCGCCCTGAAAGGCGTACAGTATCAGGCTGCCGAAACCCCATGCGCCGACCACCATGACCAGCAGCGCGCGCGCGTTGGCGCGTCGCCACCATTGATTCGGCGTCAGGTAGGCGGCCAGGAACAGCGTGATCGCCAGCCCGGCCGGGAAGGCGCAGGCGGCCCAGAGTTTTGCCGTGTCCATCGCTGGCTCCTTCAGGCGTCGAAACGCAGCACGTAGTGGCCTGCCACCAGGTGATGACCGGTCGGCAGCAGGTATGGCGCGTCGGTGCAGGCATCGCCGATGCTGGCGACAAAGTCCAGCTTTTCGTCGAGGTGATATAGCGCCTGGGTGGCGGTCAGCCGGCCGATGTTGTAGCCCTGCGCGGTCGCTTCGAAACTGAAAGCGTTGCGCGACAGGCCGATGCGGTCCGCGCTGGCGGCACCGGCACCATCGGCGCGCTTGATGAAGCGGGGCGAATCGAGCAGGCGCAAAGCTGCCAGCATCGGCGAGTTGCGCCCGAAAGTGAAACGTGCCCCCCCGGCCACCGCCGCGCCCACCGGCTGCGCGAGGCACAGCAGGGCGCGATAGCGGTCGGCCATCGGCGGCGCGGCGGGCAGCAGGCGGATGGCGCGCGCGTCGACCGGCGTGAAGGTGGACGGGGCGTTGATGCGCTGGCGGCCTTCGGCGGTACAGGCGTAAAGTTCGTCAGCCGAATCGACCATGAAGCTGATCACCGGCGCAGCATCGGAAGACAAGGCCAGCGCCTGATTAAACGGGATCTCCAGCGCCTGCGCGCCGGTGTCGCGGTAGCGGCTCAGGCGCGGCAGCGCCAGCGCCACCAGGTTGACGCGTTGCTGGGAGACCGGCGCATACGTGGCGTCGCTCTCGCCCGGTTTGTTGGCCGGCTTGTGGCCGACCGGGACGGCGGTGAGGTCGAGCGGCGCGCCGTCGGCGCGGCTTTGCCACACCGCCGGCCTGGCCGGGTTGGTCGGGTCGGCCGGGTTTGCCAGGTTCGCGCAGGTCGCCTGTGCAGGCACCCGCACAGGCGCCGACGTGATGCCGATCCCCTCGCTGCCGACCGCGTTGGCACTAACGCCGGCCTGGCCTTGCAAGGGCGCCCCGGAGGCACGTGCGACCTTGAGCAGCAAACGCGGGCTGCCGCCCGGCGCGTCGCGCAACGATTTGATGGTGTAATAGCCGCTGCGAGGATCGAAGCGGCATTCGAATGCGTCCTTCGGCCGCATCTGTACCACCGGCGCGGCATCCGGGCCGTCGTTGATGATCAGGATCGCGCCGTCCGGCCCGAACGGCCAGCCGGCCGCGATGACGCTGGCGGCGCCGCCTTCGCCGCCGATCAGCGCCAGGCGCTGGTTCGGGTATATGGGGCAGGCCGGATGCCAGATCGCGCTGTCGCGCGACACGCTGACGTTGAAGAGGATTTTTTCATCGGCCGCCGGCAGGTACACGGCGTGGCCGAACTTGACCTCGATCTCGCCCGGCGCCAGCGCCTCGGTGCCGACGACGTCGTAGCGCACTTGGTCGCCGCCAAGCAGATCGCCGAAGTCCTTTTGGTGCAGCGCCGTCAACGTCTGCGCCAGATCGCGCGCGCGGGCGCCGCGCGTCAAGTGGTAATCGTCATCGACGTCCTCCTGCGGCAGCATCAGCGTCACGTGCGAGAAGCAGCGCGTGGCGGCGCGGCCCTTGTGCTCGCGCGGGCTGCGTTCCAGCAGGTCGCGCAGCAGCGGGCGGCGCGAAAACAGCGCCAGGCCGGGAGCCTGCCAGATCGCTTCGCCGTTGAAAACGTCGGGGATACGGCCCAGGACTTCGTGTTGGACATAGATCGGCATGATTCAGTCTCCTTCTAAAGATTGCGCGCTGATGGCACTAAACGCTAGCAGGGGGCAGAGGAAAAACAGCAGGTGGCTGCCGCCGGCGGACAGAAAGCTCATCGGCTGCCCCATGATGGGAAAGATCGCCAGATTGGTCCCCCACGACAGCAGGAAGTGCCCGAGCACGAAGGCGCCGCCGCCGCACAGCGCGAAGTAGCGGAAACGCCCGGCCCACGCCTGGCGGAAGTTGCGCGCCCTGGCACCGGCCCGGTGCGCCCGCAGCGCCGTCAGCACGATGCCGGTCAAAAAGGCGGCCTGCGCGCCCCACAGCAGCAGCGCGCCGGCCAGTCCGTGGCGATTGATGAAGAAGGTGGCGGCAAAGTCGTCCTGCACGGCGGGGATCTGAAGCACGCCGCCGGCCGATTGTCCGAGTCCGCGCAGGCCTAGCCAGTGGTCGGCGCCCAGCCAGCCGCCTTCACCGATGGCGCGCGCGCCGAGCAGCAGCTGCTGGCCGGTGTGCGGGTGGTCGGCCGGGTTGAGCCACACCAGGAATCGGTCGGCGTAGAATCCCCAGCGTATCAGGTCGTCCGTGCCGGCCAAGCGCAGGTAGACCACCGCGCCGATGGCCATCAGCGTGATGGCGACCAGCGCTAGCAGCATCGGGCGGTGGCGCGCGGCGATGGCATAGGCGAAGGCCATGGCGGTGCTCCACACCAGCAGCAGTATCAGCGGCGAGAAGTCGTCGATCTGCACCAGCGACAGGCCAAGCAACGCGGCAAACAGCAGGGCCGGTGCGATCAGGCGCAGCCAGCGCGCGCGATGGTCGGCGGGATGGCGCGTTTCGCTATGCCAGCCGAAGCGCAGCGCCAGGCAATGGGCGGTCAGCGCGGTCAGCGCCAGTTTTGCCAGTTCCACCGGCTGCAGGTCGAAGACGCCGGTTTCGTCGCCCCACAGCACCTGCGCCGCCAGCGCGGACAACGCGAAAGCGGCGAACAGCGCCAGTATCCACTCGATGGTGCGTTGATGCAGATGCGACCCGCGCGCGGTCCGGTATTGCGCCCACAGGCGCAGCAGGCCGCCAAGGCCGGCGCCGATCGCCAGCATGGCGCTGGTTTTTTGGTAGTAGCGCAGCCAGGAGGTTTGCGGCGCGCCCAGTCCAAGTTCCAGCTGCGTCAGCAGGCCGACGGCCAATAGCACGACGCCGGCGGCGGTCAACAGCGTGAGGCGGCCGGGGATGGCAAGCCACAGCAGCAGGACGCAGCCGCCCAGCAGCATCGAACAGGCGGCGCTTGGGGGCAATCCGGCGCGTTGCGAAATCAGGGCGGCGACGCCCGCGATCAACAGCAGCGTCGCGGCCATCAGCATGCCGCCGGTGACAATGTGGCGGGACCGCCGGTACGACTTGGCGCCGCCCGGTCCGGCCACGCCAGTTTCCCTCCCACCGGCCGCACTCACCACGGCCGCCACGGCGACACAGGTCAGGCAGCCGGCGATGGCGAACCATAAAAGATTAGCGTGGCCGCTGTTCCACAGCGAACGCTGTTGCCACCGCCAGTTCACTTGCGCCGGCAATTTCACCTCCGGTGCGCTGAACAGGCTGACGTGGCGGCCGGGTGCAAGCGTCAACTGGTCGCCGGCCGGCGTCAACTGAAAGCGCGTATGACCGACGATCATCGCATTCACGCCGGCCAACGAGACTTCCTGCCTGCGCAAATCGGTGTGCACGCCGCCATCATGTATCAGCACCGCCGCGCGGTCGCCATCGGGACTGCCGGCGGACAGCTCCAGACGGCCGTTGGCTCGCGACAGCTGCGCCGCGCCCGGCGTGATGTGCGCCAGACCGAGACGATTGCCGCAATACAGATTGCCGCCAAAGGACAGCGGCCGGGCGATAGTCAACATCATCGGCATGGCGCGGTTCCATAGCGACAGCGCCCGCGTCGACAGGCGCGCATCGGGACAGCCCGGTTGCGCGTGGCCGTCCCGGTACAGCACCGCGCCGTCATAGCGCCATTGGTGGCCGCCGTTGGTGAAAGCGACGGTCGCGGCATCGGCGCTGGCGACGTTGAAGACGGCGCCGTCGATCTGGAAGCTTTGCCGCGCGCGCAGCGGCTGGCTGCCCATACGCTGCTCGCGGCCATCACGCAGCAGGATGATCTGCTTGGACGGGCTGACATTGCGGACCATCCAGCCGTCTTGCGGATCGCGCCGCAGCGCCAAATGGGCGCGGTCGGTCTGCGGCGCGGCCAGTTCGCGCTGGCCCAGCGTGATGGTCTCGCCGGGCGCAAGCCGCACGCTGATCGCCGCAGGCAACCAGCTCACCGGCGCCCGCAAAAGCGCCAACGCCTGTAAGCCGAACAACGCGGCCAGCAAGGCCAGGGTGGCCGCCAGGCCCACATTGCGCGCCGCGAAGCGCGCCAGCGGGATCGCGGCATCTTCGATCATCGTGGCGAGCGTCCAGCCAATGTGCGGGCCGGCGCGCGGTACCCGCGGCGGCGCCTTGTGCAAACGCAGTGGGGTCGCCATCACGCCCCCTGGATGTGGCGCCAGCCGTTGCTGGCCGTCGGGCGACGCATCGCGTGAGCCGGGTCGGACGGATTGAATGTTCCGCGCGCCGGCTGCACGCCTTGTACCGCATCGAGCATGCGGCTGATCTGGATCGCGTGGCGGGGACGCCTGGCCGGATCGATGTGCAGCAGTGCGCGCAACAATTCCAGCGCCGGGTCGCGCGCTTCAGACGGTAGCGCCGCCGCGAAGCGCGCCTCTTCCTCCAGGCGCAGCGCGCCGGGAATCGCACCGCCATGAAGTTGGCGCAGCAGGTCGGCGCCGGCGGTATGGTGTTCGCGATACGCCTGGCCGCAGTCGGTGCAAAAGCGCAGCGGCAGGCCGCCGGTGACCAAAAAATAAAACATCGCGCCGAGCGAAAAATAGTCGCTGCGCGATCCGCTCTCGTAGCCGCCGCCGTCGGCGGGGAAGAACTGTTCCGGCGCCTGCCAGTTGGCGGTGCCGGCGTACGAGTGGGCTTGCAGGCTGCCGAGATGGCGATTGGTGCCGAAATCGGCCAGTTTGACTGTGCGCAGATGCCGGTCGAGCAGCACGTTGGCCGGCTTCAGGTCCAGATAACGCCAGCCGTATTGATGGACCTTGGCCAGCGCCTGGTTCATTTGCGCGATCCAGCCCAGCGCCTGCGGCAGCGCCACCGTGTCTTCGCTGCTTTTCAGCGCGGCCATGTGCTGGCCCAGGTCCGTCGTCATCAGCTCCAGCGCCAGCACCGGCAGGCCGTCGTGCCAGCCGCTGTCGAGCAGGCGCACGATGTGGCGTTCGTCCCACGGCTCCAGCGATTGCAGGAACGCGATCTCGTTGTTGGCGCAGTCCACCCAGCGATCGCGCTGGGCGGGCAGGGCGCGCGCCATCCGCTCCTGGTTGATCAATTTGATCGCCACGTCTCCGGTGGCGTTCGGCCCGCTGGCGCGCCAGATGACGCCATAGGCCGAGCCGCCGATTTGCTCGCGCAGGCGGTAGTGTCCCAGTTCCAAAGCGATGATTGCGTCTGCTGTCGTCATGATTTCCCCTGGCGTGCGCCGTTATGGCCGGCTAGCGGGGGGAGGACGAAAAAAAGCCTGTCGGTGGACAGGCTTCAATATTGACTAAGGCTTAACGGTCGTAACGATCACGGCGATGATGACGTTCCCAGCGATCGCCGTCGTAGTCACGGCGCGATTCGCGGTAGTACGGGCGGGCCGGCTCGACGTACACCACCCGTGGTGGCGCATAGTAGCGTGGCGGCGGCGCGTAGTACACCGGAGCGGATTCATAATAGACCGGTGCAGGTTGCGAGTAGACGCGCGTTTCGACGTAACGGCCGCCGCGATCGCCGCGATAGCCATTGTCGCGATAACCGTTATCGCGGTAGCCGTTGTCGCGATAGCGGTCGCCCGAATGGATGCTGTTGCCGACCGCCGCGCCAACCAGGCCGCCGACGATGGCGCCGTCACGGCCGCCGGCGCTGTTGCCGATCGCGGCGCCCACCACAGCACCGGCCACCGTGTTGAACCCACGGTCGCTTGCGAAGGCCGACGACGACACTGCCGCTGCGGCCAGTAACGCTACACCCATAAATTTTTTGCTCAACATGGTATTCCCCTTGCCGTGGCTTCGGATCGGAATGATTCGTTAGCCAGTAATGTCACTATAAATCGCAGGTGGAAAATCACCATCTGTAATACACATGCTTACAAAGGGGCCGTTTCGGTAATGGCTTGTAACATTCAGAGGCGCTGGGTTTCCCACTCGGGCCGCAGCAGGCTGAAAATCTGCACGTCCTGGTAGGTGCCGTTGATGAAGAAGCTTTGCCGCATCATGCCCTCGGCCGTGAAGCCGCATTTTTGCGCGACACGGATCGAGGCCACGTTGTCCGGGGTCGACAGCAGTTCGATCCGGTGGTACTGGTGGACGTTGAACAGGTAGTCGACCAGCAGCCGGCACGCCTCGGTCACATAACCGCGCCCGGACAGCTTGGCGTCGAACAGGCGGTAGCCGATTTCGCGCGTGACGGGGGTGCGGCTTTTGAAGTGCGTGATAACGCCGACGATGTGGTGCAGGCTGTCCTCGATGACAAACAGTTCGCTGTCGTCGGTGACGAAGCTGTTCTGCATGAACTCCTTGCGCATCGTTTCCGGCGACTTGAAATGGGTCGAGAAGTGGTCGCCGCGCGAGGGCAGGTCGTTGACCAGCGCGATGAAGGTGTTCAGATCGGTGCCGACCAGGTGGCGCACCGTGCAAATTTGACCCTTGAGCATACGCCCTTTCTTCATGCGGTTGGACGTTCATGGTAGTGCAACCGCGATGACAAATCAATATGGATGACAAGCGCGGCGCGATCGGTTATCGTCGCATTCGCCTTTACAATTCACCACTCTTATACAGGATCCGCATGAAATCCGTTTTCCCGTCGACGCTGTCCCTGACCATCCTCGCCAGCTGCATGCTGGGCGCCGGCGCGAACGCCGCTCCGGCCAACGCATCGGCCAACGCCTCGCCGAATGACTCCGCGACCTTGGCGCAGATCCGCGACAGCGCGATGAAGGACGACTGGGCCTACGAGCGGCTGGCCGACCTGACCGATTTGGTGGGGCCGCGCCTGTCCGGGTCCGCCGGCGCGGCCGCGGCCGTGGAGCAGGTGGCCGCCGCCATGCGCAAACTGGGCGCCAAGGTCACGCTGCAGCCGGTGAAGGTGCCGCACTGGGTGCGCGGCGAGGAGACGGCGCAACTGGTCGACTACACCGGGCGTCCGGCCGGCGTTACGCAGAAGGTGGTGCTGACGGCGCTGGGCGGCTCGGGCGCCACCCCCGCCGCCGGGCTGACCGCGCCGGTGATCGTGGTGCGCGACTTCGACGAATTGAAGGCGCGCGCGGCGCAGGTCAAGGGCAGCATCGTGCTGTTCGATGTGGCGTTCGACCAGGAGATGGCCAGTCGCGGCCTGGCCGGCCCGGCCTATGGCCGTGGCTCCAACTTCCGCGTCAACGGCCCCAAACTGGCGGCCGAGATGGGCGCGGCCGCCGCGCTGGTGCGCTCGGTCGGCGGCGCCGACTATCGCCTTCCGCACACCGGCGTCACCGGCCTTGTCGACGGCGCGCGCATTCCGGCGGCGGCGGTGACGGCGGAAGACGCGATGCTGATGACGCGCCTGTCGGCGCGCGGCCCGGTCAAGATGCACCTGACGTTGACACCCCAGAATCTGCCCGACGCCGACAGCTTCAACGTCATCGCCGACCTGCCGGGCGCCGACAAGGCCGATGAAGTGGTCATCGTCTCGGGCCACCTCGACTCGTGGGACCTGGCCACCGGCGCCCATGACGACGGCACCGGCGTCGCCGCCGCGATGGCGGTCATCGACACGCTGAAAAAACTGAACCTCAAGCCGCGCCGCACGATCCGCGTGATCGCCTGGATGAACGAGGAAAACGGCACGCAGGGCGGCAAGGGCTATTTCGAGGCCAACAAGGACAAGGTGGGCAAGCACTTCGCCGCCATCGAATCGGACAGCGGCGGCGGCCGGCCGTTCGGCGTGATCGGCAGCGTGCGGCCGTCTGTGGTGAAGTACTTCGCGCCGCTGCAAAAATCGCTGGAGCCGATCGGCGCGTCGATGTTCGACCGCCGCGACGTCACCGGCGCCGCCGATACCGGCCCGCTTGAACGCGCCGGAGTGCCGGTGTTCATGCCGCTGGTCGATTCCAGCAGCTACTTCAGCTACCACCACACGCCGGCCGACACGCTGGACAAGGTCAATCCGCTGGAGTTGAAGCGTCACGTCGCCGTGATGACCGGCCTGACCTGGTATCTGGCCAACATGGAAGAGGAGATCGGCCGCACGCCCAAGCGCGAGGACTGAGCGCCCGCGCTGGTCAACGGCGCTATTTAGAAGGCGTTCAGCGGTATCTTCAGATAGCGCACGCCGTTTTCCTCGGCGTCGGGCAGCTGTCCGGCGCTGATGTTGACCTGGATCGCCGGCAGTATCAGCACCGGCATCGCCAATGTGGCATCGCGTTTGGTGCGCATCTCCACGAACTGCTGCTCCGTGACGTCGTCGCGGATGTGGATATTACTTTCCCTTTGCTCCGCCACCGTCACCTCCCAGCGCGCCTCGCGGCCGGCCGGTGGATAGTCGTGGCACATGAACAGGCGCGTTTGCGGCGGCAGCGCCAGCAGCTTGCGCACGGAACTGTACAAGGTGGCCGCGCAGCCGCCGGGGAAGTCGCAGCGCGCCGTGCCGACGTCCGGCATGAACATGGTGTCGCCGACGAAGACGGCGTCGCCGATCTGGTAGGCCATGTCGGCCGGCGTGTGGCCCGGCACATGCAGCGCGCGCGCCTGCAAGGCGCCGATGGCAAACACTTCGTCCGGCTGGAACAGGTGGTCGAACGTGCGCTCGGTGCCCGGCTGCCGCGGGAACACGCGAGCGAACGCTTGCTGCACCACCGCGATCCCGGCGCCGATGCCGGTGCGCCCGCCCAATTCGCGCGACAGGTATGGCGCCGCCGACAGGTGGTCGGCATGCGCGTGGGTTTCGAGCAGCCAGACGGCGTGGAGGCGGTGCGCGCGCACGAAGTCGATCACCAGGTCGGCCGAGGCGGTCGAGGTGCGGCCTGATTTCGGGTCGTAATCCAGCACCGAATCGATGATCGCGCAGTCGCCGCCGTCATCGGCATAGACGACGTAGGTGATGGTGCCGGTGTTCGTATCGTGGAATGCTTGAATTAAGGGCGTCATGGGTTCATTATAATAAAAAATCATAACAAACGAGCACGGCGCGCGTTTTTTGTATGCACGGCATCAGGCGTGCGCGGGACCGCTACCTCTTCATGCTAGTCTGTTTGAAAACAAGGAGTCAGTTATGGATAAAATTCACTACAAAGGCTGGGAAATCATTCCGACGGCTTTGCCGACCAGCGATAACAAATGGACCGCCAGCTGCGACATCGAGCGCGCCGACGCCAA
>DASVTJ010000620.1:0-8393 GCA_036387635.1 Duganella sp. | reverse complement strand
ATGCAGATGTACCTGCGTATCGCGCCCGAGCTGTATCTGAAGCGGCTGGTGGTCGGCGGCTTCGACCGCGTGTTCGAGATCAACCGCAACTTCCGCAACGAAGGCGTGTCGATCCGTCACAACCCTGAATTCACGATGATGGAGTTCTACGCGGCCTACACCGACTATACGTGGCTGATGGACTTCACCGAGGCGATCATCCGCCAGGCGGCCATCGACGCCCACGGCACCGCCACGCTGACCTACGGCGGCCGCGAACTCGATCTGGCCAAGGCCTTCCACCGTCTGACCATCGTCGAGGCGATCGACAAATACGCGCCGGGCTACACGCCGGAGCAGCTGAACGATCCGGAGTTCATCAAGACCGAATTGCTGAAGTTTGGCGTCAAGCCGTTCGCCACCGCCGGTCTGGGCGCGCTGCAATTGGCGCTGTTCGAGGAAACCGCCGAATCGCAGCTGTGGGAACCGACCTACATCATCGATTATCCGGTTGAAGTGTCGCCGCTGGCGCGCGCCTCCGATACGCGCGAAGGCATCACCGAGCGCTTTGAACTGTTCATGGTCGGCCGCGAGATCGCCAACGGCTTCTCGGAGTTGAACGACGCGGAAGACCAGTCGGCCCGTTTCCTGGCGCAGGTGGCGGCCAAGGACGCCGGCGACGAGGAGGCGATGTTCTACGACGCCGACTACATCCGCGCGCTGGAATACGGCATGCCGCCGGCTGGCGGTTGCGGCATCGGCATCGATCGCCTGATGATGATTATCACCGATTCGCCGAACATCCGCGACGTGCTGCTGTTCCCGCACCTGCGCCGCGAGGAGTAAGCGTAGCGGCCGCACGCGCCGCTGTGCTCTACTCTGCTCTCCAAGAACCGCCCTGTTGGGCGGTTTTTTTTGCCTCCGCTTGGCCCTGCCGCGCCAATTCCAATCGCTGCGTGCGGTGGGGACGTTACGAAATGATAGGCTCTCAGCAGAATTTCCGGCGCCGGCCTAGAATAGGCTCACATCCTCGCACGGAGAACCCATCATGCATATCACGCTAGAAAATCAAACCGCGATCGTCACCGGCGCCAATTCCGGCCTGGGACGCGGCATCGCACTGGAATTCGCCAAGGCCGGCGCCAATGTGGTGGTCAATTATCACAGCCACCAGGACCAGGCAGAAGAAGTGGTCGCGCTGATCACCGCCGATGGCGGTAACGCCATCGCGGTACAAGCCGATGTCGGCGAAGAGAGCGAGGTGCTGGCCTTGTTCGCCGCCGCCGTCGAACGCTTCGGCGCCGTCGACATCGTGGTGGCCAACTCCGGCCGCCAGGACGACGCGCCCAGCGCCGACATGACGCTGGCCCAGTGGGAAGGCGTCCTGAAAACCAACCTGACCGGCCAGTTCCTTTGCATGCGCGAAGCGGTGCGCCTGTTCCGCAAACAAGGCCAGCGCGACATCTCGCGCGCGCTGGGCAAAATCATTTGCATGAGCTCCGTCCACCAGCGCATCCCGTGGGCCGGCCACGTCAACTACGCCGCGTCCAAGGGCGGCGTGCACCTGCTGATGGAAACCATGGCGCAGGAAGTGGCGCCGGAAAAAATTCGCATCAACGCCATCGCACCCGGCGCGATCAAGACGGCGATCAACGCCGACGTCACCAGCGACGGCGGCACGCCAAGCCTGCTTAAACTGATCCCATATGGCCGCGTGGGCAAGCCGGAGGATGTCGCCAACGCGGCGCTGTTCCTGGCCTCGGACATGGCCGACTATGTGGTTGGCAGCACGTTGTTCGTCGACGGCGGCATGTCGCTTTATCCGGGCTTCGAGGACAACGGCTGATGGCTGCGGGCGCCAAGGCGGCGGCTGCGATCAAGAGCAAACCGAAGGCAAACGCAAAGGCGGACGCGCCCTCGTCGGCGCCGCGCGCGTCCAAGCGACGCGTTTCGGCGGCGCCTTCCACCAAGCCCGCGTCGGGCCCTATTTTAGAGTCCTCTGCCGGCACGCGTTCCGACAAAGCGCGCGCTGAGCGCGACATCGCCGACCACGGCGTCATCGGCAATTTGGGCACCATCGCGCTGGTGGCGTGCGACGGCGCCATCGATTACATGTGCTGGCCCAATCTCGACAGCCCGAGCATCTTCGCAGGCCTGCTGGACTCGGAAAAAGGCGGCGTGTTCGAGCTGACGCCCGAAATCAACCATCCACGCATCGTCCAGATGTACATCCCCGATACCAACGTGCTGTTGACACGCTGGATGGGCACCGACTGCAGCGTAGAAATCACGGACCTGATGGTCGACACCGCCGATATCGGCGAAGCCCCTACCCGCCTGGTGCGACGCGTGACCGTCACGCGCGGCTCGGCGTCGATCCGTCTGCGCTGCGCGCCGCGCTACGATTACGCACGCGTGGTGCCGGCCATCGCGATGAAGAATGGCAGCGCGATCTTCTCCGGCAAAGGAAACCCTTCGCTGCGACTGAGCGGCGACGCCGATTTTATCAAAGGCGACGGCGAGGTAAGCGCCAGCGTCACACTGCGCGCCGGCCAGAGCGTGACGTTCATGCTCGATGAGCCGCATGACGAGCTGCCAGATGCCGACGCCATCGCGCGCTTGATCGACGCCACTATCGTCCGTTGGCGCGCATGGGCCGGACAATCGACCTACAAGGGCCGCTGGCGCGATGCGGTGACCCGCTCCGCGCTGGTGCTCAAACTACTGACGTCGCGCCGGCATGGCTCGATCGCCGCCGCCGGCACTTTCGCGCTGCCCGAGGCCAAGGGCGGCGTGCGTAACTGGGATTATCGCGCCGCGTGGATACGCGATTCGTCGTTCTCGATCTACGCGCTGATGCGGCTCGGTTACCACAACGAGGCCAAGGACTTCTACCGGTGGCTGGGCGACCGCGCGCTCCAGTCCAGCAAAGGCGGGCAACTGCAGGTGATGTATGCGCTCGATGGCGGCGAGATCGCGCCGGAAACCACGCTGTCGCACCTGGGCGGCTATGGCGGCGCGGCGCCGGTCCGCATCGGCAACGACGCCGTCACGCAGCTGCAACTCGACATCTACGGCGAGTTGATGGACTCGATCTACCTCAGTAACAAATATGGCGAGGCGATTTCGCACGACCGCTGGGTGGGCGTGTGCCGCGTGATCGATTATGTCTGCCGCCACTGGAACGAGGCCGACGCCGGCATCTGGGAAGTGCGCGGGCCGGCAAGCCACCACCTGCATTCTCGTTTGATGTGCTGGGTGGCGATCGATCGCGCGATCCGGCTGGCCAGCAAACGCTCGCTGGCGGCGCCGTTCACGCGCTGGATCAAGGTGCGCAACGCGATCCATGACGATATCTGGTCCAACTTCTGGAACGAGAAGCTGGGGCATTTCGTCGAGGAGCGCGGCGGCAAGGACCTGGACGCGTCGCTGTTGCTGATGCCGCTGGTGCGCTTCGTCGGCGCCACCGACCCGCGCTGGCTTGCGACGCTCGACGCCATCGGCGCCAAGCTCACGGACGACGGCATGGTGTTCCGCTACAAGCGCGATGACGGTCTGCCGGGCCAGGAAGGCGCGTTTTCGGCGTGTTCGTTCTGGTATGTGGAGTGCCTGGCGCGCGCCGGCCGCATGGACGAGGCGCGGATGATCTTCGAGAAGCTGCTCAAGTACGCGAATCACTTGCAGCTATATGCCGAGGAGTTCGACGAGCGCGCGAAATTGGTCGGTAATTTCCCGCAAGGGTTCACCCATCTGGCCCTGGTCAGCGCGGCGTTTTATATCGATCGCGAAATGGAAGGGCGCGGCCGGCGCGATTGGCCGGCGTAACCGGCCGCTGCCAACCATGGAAACACGTTGGGCGGATTAGCGCGCGGCGCGTAATCCGCCCTTGTGATCATCCGGTGACCCGCCGTTATTGAATTACGCGGTAGCAAGGCGTGTATGCCTTGCCAGCCAACTTCATCCGGCTTTGCTCGACGAAGGACGCCAGCAGCGCGTCCATCGGCCCCATAATCTCCTTGTCGCCATGGATCTCGAAGTGGCCGAATTTTTCGATCGCGCGGATGCCCTCGTCCTTGACGTTGCCCGCCACCACCCCGGAAAACGCCCGGCGCAGATTGGCCGCCAGCAGATGCACTTCCTGGTTCTTGTGCAGGCTCAGATTGCGCATGTTCTCGTGCGTCGGCGCGAACGGCTTCTGGAATTCGCGGTCGATCTTCAAACCCCAGTTGTAGTAATAGGCATCGCTGCGGATCTTGCGGAACTCGCGCACTTGCTTGATCCCCGCCTGCATCTCGCGCGCCACCAGTTCCGGATCGTCGATGATGATCTTGTAGCGCTGCTGCGCCTCGGGGCCTAGCGTATCGAGGATGAACTGGTTGATCTGCACAAAATACTCGCGCGAGGTTTCCGGTCCGGTGAACACCAGCGGGAACGGGATATCGGCGTTATCGGGGTGCAGCAGGATACCCAGGATGTACAGGATCTCCTCGGCCGTGCCGGCGCCGCCGGGGAACACCACGATGCCGTGGCCGGTGCGCACGAAAGCCTCCAGGCGCTTTTCGATGTCCGGCATGATCACCAGTTCATTGACGATCGGGTTGGGCGACTCGGCGGCGATGATGCCCGGCTCCGTGATGCCCAGATAGCGGCCGTCGCTCAGGCGCTGCTTGGCGTGGCCGATGGTGGCGCCCTTCATCGGGCCTTTCATCGCGCCAGGTCCGCAGCCGGTGCAGATATCCAGATCGCGCAGGCCCATTTGGTAGCCCACTTCCTTCGAGTAGTTATACTCGGCGCGGTTGATCGAATGTCCACCCCAGCACACCACCAGGTTCGGGTTGAGCATCGGCTTGAGCACCCCGGCGTTGCGCAGGATGTGGAAGACGGCGTCGGTGATGTCCTCGGTGCGGTTCATGTCGAACTTCTGCGTGTCGGTCAGCTCGTTGCTGACGAAGACGATATCGCGCAGCACCGCGAACAGGTGTTCGTGGATACCCTTGATCATTTTGCCGTCGACGAAGGCGATCGCCGGCGCGCCCTTAATATCGAGCTTGATGCCGCGTTCGCGCTGAACGATGCTGATCGAGAACGACTCGTAGCGCTCCAACAGCTCTTTGCCGTCGTCGATGGTGCTGCCGCAATTGAGCACCGCGAGGGCGCAATTGCGAAAGACGTTATATAGGCCGCCCTGGCTGGTGTCGAGCAGCTTGTTCACTTCCGCCTTCGACAGGATCTCCAGCTGTCCTTCGGGCGAAATCAAAGTATCGATAACGTCATGGTCCATGTTGCGTAAATCCTTATTCAGATTCGATGTCACGTAGTAGGCCTGCAATGCCAATATACGACAACTCGGCGCTCTTGGGGCCGGAGATTGTGTGCGGTACTTATCCTCGCTTTATTCCGACTTCATTATCACAAATGACACACTCCTGCAGCGATTGTTCCAAAAAGTGCGTCGCATTCGATTTGTAGATTAAAATGGCGCCCAATTTGGCTCCCCACGAGGGAACCGGAGACACTTTTGATCGATCATAAATTAGGAGAAGCCGCATGAGCGGTGCTACCACCACCAACACGGAAGTCGCTATTCCGGAGTTCAAACAGATCATGGGCCACCCGGCCCCGCTGTGGATGCTGTTCATGACCGAATTCTGGGAGCGCTTCGCGTTCTACGGTATCCGCTGGGCGCTCGTGCTCTATGTCGTCGCACAATTCTATAGCGGCGATTCGTCGGGCGAATCGGCCGCCAACCTGGTCTACGGCTCCTATCTCGCGCTGGTGTACGCGGCCGCTTTGTTCGGCGGCTACGTCGCCGACCGCGTGCTGGGATACCAGCGCTCGATCCTGGTCGGCGCGGCCTTCATGGCGGCGGGCCTGTTCATGATCGCGCTCCCGGACGAGACGATCTTCAAGTTCGGCCTGGCCACCATCATCGTCGGTAACGGCATGTTCAAGCCGAACATCTCCACCATGGTCGGCAAGCTGTACTCCACCGGCGACACCCGCCGCGACTCCGGCTTCACCATTTTCTATATGGGCATCAACGCCGGTGCAATGGTCGCGCCGGTACTCACCGAGTGGCTCGCCACGGCGATCTTCGGCACCAACGGCATGCCCGCTTACAAAGTGGTGTTCATCTCGGCCGGTTTCGGTATGCTCATTAGCCTGGTGTGGTTCTTTATCGGCCGCCGCAACCTGCAAGGCATCGGCGCGCCGGACGCGCAAACCAGCGATCCGAAACGCCTGCTGTACGTGATCGTCGGCTCGCTGTGCGTGATCCCGGTGGTGTACATGCTGCTCGCCGCCGGCGCCAAAAGCCTGCAGGCCGTGCTGACGGTGCTGTTCATCCTGCTGGCGGTGATGCTGATGATCGAGGGGATCAAGAACGGCAAGGTCGCGCGCGACCGCGTCATCGCCATGCTGCTGATCTTCTTCTTCAATATCATGTTCTGGATGTTCTTCGAGCAGGCCGGCAGCTCGTTCACCTTCCTGGCCGAGAAAATCGTCGATCGCGAAATGTTCAACTGGACCTTCCCGGTGGCCTGGTTCCAGACCGTGAACTCGCTGGCGATCATCGCCTTCGCGCCGCTGGTGGCGTTCATCTGGGTGGCGATGCGCAGCAAGAATCCATCGATTCCGCGCAAGTTCGGTCTGGGCCTGCTGTTCAACGCCGCCGCCTTCGGGCTGCTGGTGTATGCGCTGTCGATGCTGGTCAACGCCGACAACAAGATCCCGTTCTGGACGCTGTTCATGGTCTACGTGCTGCAATCGGTCGGTGAACTGTGCCTGTCGCCGATCGGCCTGTCGATGGTGACCAAGCTGGCGCCTACGCGCCTCGTCGGCCTGGGCATGGGCGGCTGGTTCCTGTCGACCGGCATCGGCAACAACCTGTCGGGCATTTTCGCCTCGCACGTCAGCGGCGAAGGCGGCATGTCGGTCGCGTCGGCGCTGTCGGGCTACGAATTCGGCCTGTACTCGCTGCTGGCCGGCGGCGTGCTGCTGTTCCTGATCGCGCCGTTGATCCAAAAGCTGATGCACGGCGTGAAATAAGTTGTGAAATAACCCTTCGACCGCAGCTTCCCACACCGCCCGCGAAGGCGCGATACCGCCCGGATAACACCGGGCGGTTTTTTTTCGCCACAGATATTGCGACGCGTCATGCTTTATCGGATTAACGGTGCTACATTCAAACGCCGAGCGCTTGCTTTGTTTTCTCGGGGCGCCGGTGTTTTTCCTGCCATTCCCAGCTTCTCATTTCCTAAAAATAATTAATGGAGACAAAATGAAGAACCGCTTCTGGAAATACGTATCGATCCCCGTCATCGCCCTCGCCACCGTCTTGCCCGCCCCTTCGTGGGCGGCGGGCTATACCCAAACCAAGTATCCTGTCGTGCTGGTGCACGGACTGATGGGGTTCGATAACATCGGGCCGGTCGAGTACTTTTACGGCATCACATCGGCGCTGCGCAGCGGCGGCGCCAGCGTCCACATGACGACGGTGTCGGCCGCCAACAGCACAGAGGTGCGCGGCGAACAGCTGCTGACCCAGGTCAAGCAAATCTTGGCCGCCACCGGAGCGTCCAAAGTCAACCTGATCGGCCACAGTCACGGCGGCCCCACCGCGCGCTACGTGGCCTCGGTCAGGCCCGACCTGGTGGCGTCGGTCACCAGCGTGGCGGGCGTGAACAAGGGTTCGAAAGTCGCCGACGTGCTGACCGACGCCATCCCCGGCGTCAGCAACGCGGCGGTCGGCGCGGTCGCTGGCCTGGTCAGCTATTTGTCCGGCAACGGCGCGCAGCCGCAAAACGCCAAGGCCTCGTTCGCGTCGCTCAGCACCGCCGGCTCGCTCGCCTTCAACAGCCGTCATCCGGACGGCGTGCCGACATCGGCCTGCGGCGAAGGCGCCTATCAGGCACGCGGCGTGTATTACTTCTCCTGGAGCGGCGGCAAACCGTACACCAACGTGCTCGATCCCGCCGATCCGGTGCTGGCGCTGACCGGGGCGATTTTCAACGGCGAGAAAAACGATGGCCTGGTCAGCACCTGTTCCAGCCGCCTGGGGCGCGTGATCCGCGACGACTATGCCATGAATCACCTCGACGAGATCAACCAGACCGTCGGCATCGTCAACCTGTTTGAAACCAGCCCGGTAACGGTGTTCCGCCAGCAGGCCAACCGCCTGCAGGGGCTCGGTCTCTAGGGAGCCGCGATGAGCACAACCGCGAAAAGAGCCGGGTTGGCCGCCCTGCTGCTGGCTGTCTGCGCGCTGTACTTCACCACCCGCGAGGCGCCGCCGTCGACGCCCGCATCCAGACAGGGCGCCGACCTTTTCGCGTTTGTGCCGTCGATGGAAGGCACCCGGCCCGACGGCGACGTCAAGACGCTGGCGGACGAGCAGCTGGTGGTCGACGCCGAGT
>DASVTJ010000619.1:0-2002 GCA_036387635.1 Duganella sp. | reverse complement strand
CGCACTGCTCGTGCTCGCAGGCCTTGCCCAGGTCGCCCAGCTGGCGGCCGCCGCCGACATCGTCGGCAACCCCCAGAACGCCAAGGCCAAGGTTGAAATGTGTATCGGTTGTCATGGCATCCCGGGCTACAAGGCCACGTTCCCGGAAGTGTTTCAGGTGCCGATGATCGGCGGCCAGTCGGCCAAGTATATTGAAAACGCGCTGCACGCCTATAAAAAGGGCGATCGCAAGCATCCATCCATGAAAGGCATCGCCGCCAGCCTGTCGGACCAGGACATCGCCGACATCGCGGCGTTCTACGCGCAGCAAACGCGGGGCGCCAAGGCGGGTGCCAAATGAGGACCTCCACCATGAAGAAACTGACCGCCGCCATGCTCTGTTCGGCCCTCTCCGCCCTGTTCGTTATGCCGCTGTCGGCCGCCGCCGCAGGCAACGTCGCCGCCGGCAAGGCCGTGGCCGACAAATACAGCTGCTTCACCTGCCATGGCAAGGACTACAATAGCCCGATCGATCCCAGCTATCCGAAACTGGCCGGCCAGCACAAGGATTACCTCGAGCACGCGCTGATCGGCTACAAGCGCGGCGACGGCCCCAACGGCCGCAACAACGCCATCATGACCGGTCAGGTCAAGCCGCTGACCAACCAGGACATCAAGGACCTGGCGGCGTACTTCCACAGCTTGCCGGGCAACTTGGCCGTGCACCGCTGATCCCGAAGCCGGCCCGTTTCCGAAAGCCACGCGACGCGTGGCTTTTTTACCTTTTGCGGCGCGGTTTTTACAATTCGTCTACGTAGTTTCTTTCATTTTTCTTAAGTGTTATCCCTCATCTGTGCATTGTCCAGCGCTGCTAAAATCATCTTCCTTGATATTATCCATGGACACCCGCGTAATTCTGTTGTCGGTTTTCGTCGCCAATAGGAATTAAGTGAGCATCGGCAGCCGTCACCCTCTTCGCCCGCGCGCGTCAGCAGCAAGCGCCACGGACGACCAGCCACCTCGAACGCCACACTCGAAGCCATTTCCGCTTCCTCCGGCGCCTCCGGCGTCGCGATGGCGGCATTGCCCGTCCGGAACAGACCCTATGAATGGAGTTACCTATGCGTAAGTCACTTGTAATTGTAATGTCGTGCCTGATCCTGGCGGCATGTAGCAAAACCCCGCCGGCGTCGTCCGACAAGCCGGTCGACGTGCTGCTGATCGGCGCCGGCACGATGAGCGCCACCCTGGGCACGATGCTCAAGGAAATGGACCCGACCTTGACCATGGCCATGTACGAGCGCATGGATTCGGTCGCTGCCGAGAGTTCCGACGCGATGAACAACGCCGGCACCGGCCACTCGGCGTTCGCCGAGCTCAACTACACGCCCGAGGCGGCCGACGGCCACATCGAGACCAAGAAGGCGGTCGAGATCAACGAGCAGTTCGAAGTGTCGAAGCAGTTCTGGGCCTACCAGGTCAAGAACCAGTATATCGGCGCGCCGCAGAGCTTCATCAACAACGTGCCGCACATGGCCTTTGTCTGGGGCGACGACAACATCAACTTCCTGCGCAAGCGCTACGCCGCGCTGCAAAAGGAGAACTTGTTCAAGGGCATGCTGTACTCGGAAGACCCGGCCGTCATCAGGCAATGGGCGCCGCTGGTCATGACCGGGCGCGACAAGGGCCAAAAAGTGGCCGCAACGCGCATGGAGATCGGCACCGACGTCAATTTCGGCAACCTCACGCGCGCGCTGGTCAAGCACTTGACCGACACCCACGGCACCACCTTGCACCTGCGCCATCAGGTCGAGGACATCAAACGCGGCAACGACGGCAGCTGGAACGTCACCGTCAAGAACCTGGCCGACGACAGCGTCAGGACCGTGCGCGCCAAGTTCGTCTTCATCGGCGCCGGCGGCGGTTCGCTGCCGCTGCTGGAAAAATCGGGCATCCCGGAAGCGAAGGGCTACGGCGGCGTGCCGGTCGGCGGCCAATGGCTGGTCACCACCAACCAGGCGCT
>DASVTJ010000618.1:0-3012 GCA_036387635.1 Duganella sp. | reverse complement strand
GGCGTTGAACTGGGTGGCGCCGCGATCTACGACGGCGAAGTCGAACAGCGTCCGCCGCTGGGCCAGGGCGAACCGGCCACCGGCGCCGACATCGCCCGCGCATGGCAGTTGGTGGTGCGCACCACCGCGCTGTGGCTATCGGTCGCGCTGGTCATCGCCTTCATCCTGGGGTTCGTCGATGCTTGAACACGGCGGCAACCTGCGCGACGCCGCGCTGCGCTTCGGCCGCGACGACTGGCTCGATCTGTCGACCGGCATCAATCCGCACTGGTATCCGGCGCCGTCGTTGCCGGACAATGCGTGGCACCGCCTTCCGGAAGCCGATCCTGAACTGACTCGCGCCGCGCAAGCCTGCTACGGCGCGCCGCTGATGCTGCCGGTGGCCGGCACGCAGGCCGCGATCCAGGCCCTGCCCCGCCTGCGCAAGCCATCGCGCGTCAACGTCGCCGCGCCATCGTATGCGGAGCACGCGCATCACTGGAGCGGGTACGGACACACGCTGACGCAAACGCCGTACGCCGAACTCGATGCGGCGGTCGTAAACAGCGACGTCATGGTCATCTGTAATCCGAACAACCCGACCGGCGCCACGGTGCCGGCGGCGCAGCTGCTGCAATGGGCCGGACAACTGGCCGCGCGCGGCGGCTGGCTGGTGGTCGATGAGGCATTCGGCGACACGGCGCAGCACAACAGCGTTGCCGCGTTCAGCGACAGGCCGGGACTGATCGTACTGCGCTCGGTCGGCAAATTCTTCGGCCTGGCCGGCATCCGCCTCGGCTTCGTCGCCGCCCATCCCGATTTGCTGCGCCAACTGGCCGACCTGCTCGGGCCGTGGACCATCAGCGGCCCGGCCCAGCACATCGCCATCGCCGCGCTGCGCGACACACAATGGCAGGCCGCCACACACGAACAATTGCATGCCGGCGGCGCGCGCCTGCAAAAACTGCTGGCCGCGCACGGCATCGCATCGAACGGCACGCCGCTATTCCAATGGTGGGAAGAAGCGCGGCCGGAGGCGTTTTGGCAGCACATGGCGGAACGCGGAATTTGGGTACGGCTGTTCAAGCACGCGGCGCGCGGCATCCGCCTCGGGCTGCCCCCCGACGAAGCAGGATGGCAGCGCCTGCGAACGGCATTAACCGAATGGACCACGCAATGAAGACCAAAAAATCCCCGACGGCGCTGCGCGTACACGCCGCCATCGCCATCATCGCCGCCGCAGCCGCAGCCATCGCCACCACTCAAAACGCCAACGCCGCCATCAGCGTGCGCGATGACGACGGCAACGTGATCACGCTGCAAAAGCCGGCGCTGCGCATCGTCGCCATGGCGCCGCACGTCACCGAGTTGCTGTACGCGGCCGGCGGTGGCGACAAGATCGTCGGCGCCGTCACCTACAGCGACTTCCCCGAGGCGGCGAAAAAAATCCCGCGCATCGGCTCCAACCGCCAGATCGACATGGAACGCGTGATCGCGTTGAAGCCGGACCTGATCGTCGCCTGGATGCACGGCAGCTCCGAGCGCCAGATCGAGACGCTGCGCCAGCTGGGCATTCCGATCTTCCACAGCGAACCGCTCAAACTCGACGGCATTCCCGACAGCCTGCTGCGCCTCGGCCAGTTGATGGACACCGAAAGCGTCGCGCAGCCCGCCGCCGCCGAGATCCGCAAGCAGTTCGCGGCGCTGGCCAGGCAGTATTCGAACCGCCCGCCGGTGCGCATGTTCTATCAGGTGTGGGACAAGCCGCTCTACACGCTCAACGGCGTGTCCATCGTCAGCGACGCCATGCGCCTGTGCGGCGGCGTCAACATCTTCGCCGACCTGAAAACCACCGCGCCGGTGGTCAGCGTGGAAGCGGTATTGCAGGCCGACCCGGAGGCGATCTTCGGCACCGCCGAAAAAGACTACGGCGGCGTAACGCTGTGGAAGCCGTACACCACGATGAAGGCGGTCCGCAACGACAACTTGTTCACGCTGGACGGCGAGCTGCTGAACCG
Source organism: Duganella sp. (assembly GCA_036387635.1). Lineage (GTDB taxonomy): Bacteria > Pseudomonadota > Gammaproteobacteria > Burkholderiales > Burkholderiaceae_D > Rugamonas. The sequence continues at coordinate 1,015 of DASVTJ010000618.1, read as the reverse complement.
CGCTGGCCCGCGCATGGTGGCCGGCGCCAGCGCGCTGTGCGAAAAACTCGAACTGGCGCGCCAGCGCAGGAAGAACTGACGTGCGGACCAAAACCAATACCAGCTTCCCCTACTCGACCCTGATGGTGCAGGGCACCACCTCCGACGCCGGCAAAAGCACGGTGGTCGCCGCCCTGTGCCGGCTGCTCAAGCGCCAGGGCGTGCGCGTGGTCCCGTTCAAGCCGCAGAACATGGCGCTCAACAGCGCGGTCACCGCCGACGGCGGCGAAATCGGCCGCGCGCAGGCCTTGCAGGCGATCGCCGCCGGCCTGGCGCCGCACACCGACATGAATCCGGTGCTGCTCAAGCCATCGAGCGACATCGGCGCGCAAGTGATCATCCACGGCAAAGTGCGCGCCGAGATGAACGCGCGCGACTATCACCAGTACAAAACCGTGGCGATGCAGGCGGTGCTCGAATCGCACGACCGCCTGCTGACGCAATACGATTGCGTGATCGTCGAAGGCGCCGGCAGTCCGGCGGAGATCAACCTGCGCGACCGCGACATCGCTAATATGGGCTTTGCCGAAAAAGTCGACTGCCCGGTGGTGCTGGTGGCGGATATCGATCGCGGTGGCGTGTTCGCGCACATCGTCGGCACCTTGTCGTGTTTGTCGGAGAGCGAACGCGCGCGCACCATCGGCTTCGTCATCAACCGCTTCCGCGGCGACATCAAACTGCTGGAGCCCGGCCTGGAATGGCTGGAGCAGCAGACCGGCAAGCCGGTGCTGGCGGTGCTGCCGTATCTGCACGGCCTGTTCCTCGACGCCGAAGACGCAGTGCAGCCGGTGCAGGCGGCCAGGGGCGCGTTCCGCGTCGTGGTTCCGAGCCTGCCGCGCATGAGCAACCACACCGACTTCGACGCGCTGCGCGCCCATCCCGACGTCGACCTGCATTTCGTGCGCCAGGGCGAACCGATTCCCACGGCCGACCTGATCATCCTCCCCGGCAGCAAGAACACGCGCGGCGATCTTGA
>DASVTJ010000617.1:0-7388 GCA_036387635.1 Duganella sp. | reverse complement strand
CATCGACGTTCTGGCCGAACGGAAACAGTAGTGTGTGATGTATTCGGGGCAGGCGCTTGCGATTTATCAAGATTGTTTTAAACGCCGAGGCCGGTGATTCGGCGGCGCTTCCGGTTCCGGACGTCGGTTTTTTTCCACAGTGCGTATAGAAAATTTGCGTTCCCCTATACGAAGTGGGAATAGCTCGATCACCAAATAATCATCTTGTTGATTGTTTAAGAGTTTTAAGGCGATTGCCGCACCCGCCTTGCAAGTCACCGGGCGGATCGCGACCCGCTTCCTCAGAGGGAAACCGCCTTCTCGCACGCACATTCTTCCTCCACGGAAACCGTTTAACTTATGGTGTCGAAGGACTTCAAGGCGGGTTGCCCACCGTTGCCGAAGTGACTAGTCTTGACGATGCCAGGCAGGAGACGGCTTAGGCGGCCCAGAAATCAAACCCTGAGGATAAGATGAAAAAGAAGACATTGGAGACGATGGTGGCGCTGGCGCTCGCCGCCATGTATGCACCGGCTGCGCTCGCGCAGCAGACGCCGGGCGCCGGCGGTGAACCGGTCGTCGCGGCGCCACCCGCCGTGCCCTCGGCTCAGGCAGCAGCAGCCGCCGAGACCGCCCAGGACAAAGTCGAAACCGTGGTCGTCACCGGTTTCCGCTCCAGCCTTCAAAAGGCGCTCAATCTCAAAGCCCAGGCCATCGGCGTGCGCGATTCCATCGTCGCCGAGGACATCGGCAAATTCCCCGAGGCGAACGTCGCCGAATCGCTGCAACGCGTGCCGGGCGTGATCCTCAACCGCGACGAGTCGTCCGGCGAAGGCCAGCGCATCTCGATCCGAGGCCTGCCGACCGACTACTCGGTCACCACCTTGAACGGCGCGCCGGTCAACACCACGTCGACATCGACCATCGGCAGCGCGGCGCGCGGCTTCAACTACGACGTCTTCGCCTCCGAGCTGTTTGGACGCGTCGACTTCTACAAGTCGCCGCTGGCCGAGCTGACCGAGGGCGGCCTCGGTGGCGTGGTCGATCTGCAGACCCCACGCCCGTTCGACAATCCCAAGCGCACCATCCGCTACGGCCTGACCGACACCTACAACACCAGCTCCAAGCACCACGATCCGAACGGCTTCGTGCTGTACTCGAACACCTGGGACAAACTGGGCTTCCTAATCGGCGCCTCGCACTCGGGCAGCGTCAACACGCGCTCCGGCTTCGAGGCCACGGGCGGCTACAACAGCTCCTTCAACGGCAGCCAGAATCCGATCAGGGGCAGCTTCGCGCTGTCGCTCGACTACGACGATCCGCGCGCAAACCTGTCCGGCTACACGCGCGAACAGATCGACAAAGCTCTCCTGCCGCGCATCTACCGCTTCTACGGCTCGCAAAACGAGCGCACGCGCGACGGCCTGGTGTCGTCGCTGCAGTGGAAAACGCCGACCTTGAACCTGAGCCTCGACACGATGTACTCGAAGCTGGAGAACACGCGCGAGGAGACGCTGTTCGGCATCCTGGTGCGCAGCACCAAAACCAGCAACCGCACGCTGCCCGCCGGCGCCACCAATAACAACGGCCTGATTCCGGTCGACGTCAAGATCGACCCGTCCAGCAATCTGCTGACCGGCACCTTCGCCAACACCACCTACAACGGCGGCGCCGCCTACACCAAGGACGAAACCGAATTCGGTTACGGCGCCCTGAACGCTAGCTGGAAGGTCAGCGACAAGCTGACCCTGACCAGCCAAGCGAGCCTGAACCAGAGCACCGCCACCAGCGCCACCGGCCAACTGGCCGGCTACATCTACGGCGCGCAATCGACCATCGACTACGGCGACGACCATGTGTATCCGTCGATCTCGTCGCCAACCAGCTACACCGATCCGAATAACTGGAGCGGCTTCACCATCGGCACCGGCTGGACCAAAGAAACCGACAAGGGCAAGCAGGCGCGCGTGGTCGCCGACTGGGACTACGACCTGCCGGGCGAGTGGACCGGCCACTTGAAGGCGGGCCTGACATTCGTCTCCACCACCAAGGGCGTCAACAAGCGTAACGGCACCGCGCTGGCGACGGCGAAGTTGAACAGCATCGGCGCGGCCGGCCTGCGCAACGCCATGACCAGCGAGCTGCCGATCGAGAACCTGGACTTCGGCGCCGGCTGGCCGCACGCGTGGAGCAGCTGGAACAGCAGCTACTTCTACTCGCAGTTCGATCCAGACACCTACAATCCGGGATCGGCGTTCACGCCATCGCAAAGCTTCACCGCGCAGGAGGATGTCAAGACGGCCTTCGTGCAGTCGGACTTCAGGGGCAAGATCGGCGAACGCGAACTGCGCCTGAACGCCGGCGTGCGCTACTCCGGCACCGACACCAAAATCGACAACTTCAAGCAGCAAGGCACAAGCCTGGTGTACTCGCCGAACCACGAACAAGGCTCGTACAGCAATCTGATGCCGGCCGTCAGCGCCGCGTTCGACCTGACCGAGAACCTGATGTGGCGCGCCTCGTGGGGCAAGACCATCACGCGCGCGTCGCTGTCGATCATCGCCGCGCAAACGGTGATCCCGAACCAGTTCGATAACACGGCGACTTCCGGCAATCCGAACCTGCGTCCGCAGCAATCGAAAAATCTGGACACCAGCCTGGAATGGTACTTCTCGCCGGGCAGCCTGCTGTCGGGCGCCATCTTCCAGAAGGAGCTCACCGACGCCACCGTCGCCAACACGCAGATCGTCTCCTTCGGCTCCCTCGGCCTGCCGGACACCGCGCTCGGCCCCCTGTTCCAGGATGCCGCCGGCCGCGTCGATCCGAATCTGGCGATGACCCTGCGCAGCTACACCAACGCCGGCGAGCAAAAGCTCAAGGGCTACGAGCTGGCCTACCAGCAGGCGTTCAGCTTCCTGCCGGCGCCATTCAACGGCATGGGTGCGCTGGCCAGCTACACGCACATCGATCCGTTCAATAGCGCCAGGTGGATCACCAACGCCGGCAAGGAGATCGAGGTCAACTCGGTGCCGAAGTACGCCTACAGCACCACGCTGTACTTCGAGAACGGCCCGATCGCGATGCGCATGTCGTACAACTACAAGGGCAAGTCGCTGCACGGCGATAACCCGCGCAACTTGGGCGATGACCTGATACGCTGGCGCGCGGGACGCGGCTATCTGGATGCGAACATCAGCTACAAGATCAGCGAGAAGCTCGAGTTCCGCATCGACGCGCTGAACCTCAGTAACACCCTGGCGCAGGATTATTTCGAGGACGCGAGTGGCCAGTACGGCAGCGGCAAGAAGACACGCATGGACTATGCGAAGTATGATGGCCGCACCATCAAATTCGGCATTCGTGGAAAACTCTAAAGGACCACCCCAAGCTATGATGAAACGACTTTTCGCCACCGGCATGTTCGCGCTGGGTTTGGCCGGCTGCACCACCGTGCCGCCGGCGGTCGACACCTCCGAGCAGGAGGTTGTCGCCATTATCAACAAGGTCAACGACTATTGGCAGCAGCGCGAAACACCGCAGAAGTGGGCGTTCTGGGATATCGCCGCTTACCACACCGGCAATATGGAGGCCTACCAGATCACCGGCAATCCGCGCTATCGACAATACTCGGAGGATTGGGCCATCCACAACCAGTGGCAAGGCGCGAAGTCGACCGACAAGGCCAAGTGGAAGTACCAGTACGGCGAGACCGACGAACATGTGCTGTTCGGAGACTGGCAGATCTGCTTCCAGACCTACGTCGATTTGTACCAGCTCGATAAGGTCAAGGACCCGCGCAAGATCGCCCGCGCGCGCGAGGTGATGGAATACCAGATGAACACCCCGGAAAAGGATTACTGGTGGTGGTCGGATGGCTTGTACATGGTGATGCCGGTGATGACAAAGCTGTATAACGTCACCGGCGAGCGCAAATACCTCGACAAGCTGCACGCGTATTTCGATTACTCGAACGGCATCATGTACGACAGCGAGGAGCGCCTCTACTACCGCGACGCGCGCTATGTCTATCCGAAGCACAAAAGCGCCAACGGCAAGAAGGACTTCTGGTCGCGCGGCGACGGCTGGGTGTTCGCCGGCCTGGCCAAGGTGCTCAAGGATCTGCCGAAGGACGATCCGCACCGCGCCGATTATGTCGCCAAGTTCAAGGGCATGGCGCAGGCGCTGAAAACGGCGCAGTCGCCCGACGGCTACTGGACGCGCAGCCTGCTCGATCCCGCGCACGCGCCGGGACCGGAGACCAGCGGCACCGCGTTCTTCGTCTACGGCTATCTATGGGGCATCAACAACGGCGTGCTCGATCGCGACGAATACCTGCCGACGGTGCGCAAGGGCTGGACCTATCTGAGCAAAACGGCGCTGCAACCGGACGGCAAGATCGGCTACGTGCAGCCGATCGGCGATCGCGCCATTCCCGGGCAGGTGGTCGATCAGAATTCGACTACGGCCTTTGGCGTTGGCGCGTATCTGTTGGCGTCGTCCGAAATGGTACGGCTGTTGAAAAAATAAGAACGGAGACACGATGGAACGACGTAATTTCATACAGGCCGTGATGGCCGGTTCGGCCGCCGGCGCGGCGCTGGGCGCGCAAGGCGCCACGGCGGCAACGCCGGTGAACGCCGCAGCACCGGCTACGCTGGCAGGCTTTGACGGCAAGGCAGCGCGGGCGCAGCTGGCTGCGCTGGCGCAGAAGATGTCCGAACCGGTGCTCACCAATATGGCGGCGGGCACGTTGAAGAAAAATTTCGTGCTCGAAGTCAGCCCGACCTGGGATGGCCGCGACAAGGGCGTGGCGTATCTGGAGTGCTTCGGCCGCCTGATTGCCGGCATCGCGCCGTGGCTGGCGTTGGCCGACGACGGCACGCCGGAAGGCCGCACCCGCAAGCGCCTGCATCAACTGGCGCTGCAAAGCTACACCAACTCGGTCGATCCAGCCAATCCGGATTACCTGCTGTGGAAAGGTCCGGGCCAGACGCTGGTCGATTCGGCCTACTTCACCAATGCGCTGATGCGCGCGCCGAAGGCGCTGTGGGAGCCGCTTGACACCAAGACCAAGCAGCGCATCATCGCCGAGATCAAGGCGCTGCGCCGTATCGAGCCGCCCTACATCAACTGGATGCTGTTCGCGGCCATGAACGAGGCCTGGCTGATGTCGATCGGCGAGGAGTTCGACCCGTTGCGCATGAACGTCGCGATCCGCAAAATCAACGAGTGGTACGTGGGCGACGGCTGGATCAAGGACGGCGACGCCTTCCACTTCGACTATTACAACGCCTTCGTCATGCACCCGATGCTGGTCGAGATCCTCGACGTGCTCGATCAGAAAAAAGGCGCGTTCTGGAACGGCAAGCCGGAGGAGCTGCGCGCGCAGGCGTTCAAGCGCATGCAGCGCTTCAGCGAACACCTGGAGCGCTTCATCTCCACCGACGGCAGCTTCCCGCCGATCGGCCGCTCGCTGACCTACCGCACCGCCGCGTTCCAGCCGCTCGCGCTACTGGCGCTGCGCAAACAGCTGCCAGCCAGCCTGCCCGAAGGCCAGGTGCGCGCCGCCCTGCAAGCGGTGCACAAGGCCGTGTGGACGGCGCCGGGCAACTTCAAGGACGGCTACCTGACCATCGGCTTCGTCGGCCATCAGCCGGAGCTGGGCGACTGGTACTCCAACAACGGCAGCATGTACATCGCCTCGGCCAGCCTGCTGCCATTGGGCCTGCCCGAGAACGACAGCTACTGGACCTCGGCGGCGCAGGACTGGACGCAGAAGAAAGCCTTCGCCGGCGCCCGCTTCCCCAAAGACTACCCGGTGAACTATTAATTCGCTCACCGATTCAACTACCAGCTTATGACCTCCTATTCGATTTCACGCCGTGGCGTTTTGCGCGGCGCCGGCGCAGCCATGGGCGGCATGCTGCTGCCTGTCCCAGCCCAGGTGCAGGCTGCGGCCTCCGCGCGCTTCGCCATCGGCGACAGCGATTTCCTGCTCGACGGCCAGCGCCTGCAAATCCGCTGCGGCGAAATGCACTTTGCCCGCGTGCCGCGCGAGTACTGGCCGCACCGCCTGAAGGCTATCAAGGCCATGGGCCTGAACACCGTCTGCGCCTACCTGTTCTGGAACTACCACGAGTGGCGCGAGGGGAAATACGATTGGCAGGGCCAGCGCGATGCCGCCGAATTCTGCCGCCTGGCCAAGGCCGAGGGCTTGTGGGTGATCCTGCGCCCCGGCCCATACGCCTGCGCCGAATGGGAGATGGGCGGCCTGCCATGGTGGCTGCTCAAAAGCCCCGGCGACAGCTTCCTGCGCACGCGCGATGCCGCCTTCATGGCGCCGGCCAAACGCTGGATGAAGGAAGTGGGCCGCGTGCTCGGTGCGCAGCAGATCACCCAGGGCGGTCCGATCCTGATGGTGCAGGTCGAGAACGAATACGGATTCTTCGGCGAAGACCTCGACTACATGCGCGAGATGCGCCAGGTGCTGCTGGACTCCGGATTCGACGTCCCGCTGTTCCAGTGCAACCCGACCAACGCCGTCGCCAAGACCCACCTGAAGGAGCTGTTCTCGGTGGCGTACTTCGGCAGCGATCCGGCGGCCGGCTTCAAGGTGCTGGACCAGGTCCAAAAAGGCCCGCGCATGTGCGGCGAATACTACTCCGGCTGGTTCGACACCTGGGGCGCGCCGCATCGCCGTGGCTCGGCCGCCGGCGCGGTGGCCGACATCCAGACCATGCTCAAGGCGAACGGCTCGTTCAGCCTTTATATGGCGCACGGCGGCACCAGCTTCGGCCTGTGGGGCGGGTGCGACCGCCCGTTCCGTCCCGACACCACCAGCTACGATTACGACGCGCCGATCAGCGAAGCCGGATGGACCGGCGAGAAATTCCAGGCCTACCGCGACGGCATGAAGCCTTACCTGATGGCCGGCGAAACGCTGCCGCCGGCGCCGCCGCAAAATCCGCTGATCGCCATCGCGCCGTTCGCGATGAAGCAGTCGGCCACGGTCTCGTCGGCGTTGCCGGCCAATGTTATCAAGGCCGTCTCGCCGCTGCCGATCGAGCAGTACGACATCAGCCGGGGGCTGGTGTCGTACCGCGTCACGCTGCCGGCCGGAGCGGCCGGCACGCTGGAAGCGGCCAAGGTGCGCGACCTGGCCTGGGTCTACGTCGACGGCAAGGAGGTCGGCACGCTCGACACGCGCTACCGGCGCTTCAAGGTCGACCTGCCGGCGCGCAGCCGCCCGGTCACGCTGGAGATCCTGTTGTACACGATCGCCCGCGTCAATTTCGGCGTCGAGATCCACGACCGCAAAGGCTTGCACGGGCCGGTGCGCTTCGCCGGCCAGCCGCTGGAAAACTGGGAAATCCGCGCCATCGACTTCGACGCCGACGGCACGCTGCCGA
>DASVTJ010000616.1:0-1964 GCA_036387635.1 Duganella sp. | reverse complement strand
TCTACCCCAGAACAGCTGTACCGGCAATGCTTCCAGCGCGTCCATGTAAGTGACCATGTCCAGATAACTGCCTTGCAAAACGATTTCGACGCCGTGCCGGTACAGCAGCTCGCGCGGTTTGGTTGCCGGCTGCGCGGGCTGGCCCGGCTGGCTCGGCTGGCCCGGCTGGATCACCTGCGCCACCGGCACGGCGCCGGCCGGCGGCGCAGGTTCGGCCGACAGCGCCATAGCCTCCGTCATTCCGGCGACCGGCAATGTCTTCAGCGCCATCAGCCGCAGCTTGCCGTGGCCGCGCAGCAGATTTTCCAGCAGCGGCGCGATCCTTTCCGGCGCCACCAAGCCTTTTTGCACCGCCAGCAACCCGGCGCTGATGCGGTCGATCTCGGTCCGGGCCGATTGCAACTGGCCGCGCACCGGCGCGTCCGGGTCGATGATGAAGCCCTGCGCCCTGGCCATGATTTCCATGTCGATGGCGGCGGTCTGGTTTTGCTGCTGCTTGATCTGGGCCAACAGCAGTTTTTGCCTGGCCAGCATCGGCGCCACCGCGACCGTATACATCAGGAACAGAATCGACGCCGTCACCGCCACGAACACCAGCGCCCGCTCGCGCAAGGTCATGGCGTCGAGCTTGGTACTCAGCTTGATCCACTGCTGTTGCAGTTGCTGCTTCATGGCTCTGCCCTCGGCTCGGTCGATTGCAAGCTGAACTGTACAAACGGCGCCACGGCCGGCGTCGGCGTTGGCGCCGGTGCCGTGGCAAACTGCGCATCCGGCCGCGATATGTCGAGACTCGCGAAACTCTTGCCGCTCATAATACGCTCGGATTTCAGGCGCGAGATGTAGGCCGGTATCAGGGTCGGCTGCAGCGCGCGGCCCTGCACGCCGATATCGTTGCCGGCACCGACGATCGACACGCCGGTCAGCCACAAGCCACTGACGTTCTGCCGCGAGAAGGCGCGGAAATATTCGGAGTAGCCGGCGGCATTGCCCAACGCGCCGCCGCGCAGCACGGACTCGACCTGATGCAGCGATTTCAATTCCGCCTCGGCGCTCGCCAACTCGGCCGCCAAGGCCGGGTTTTTCTGGCGCGGCGCAAATTGCACATTGGCTTCGGCCAGGCGCTTTTCGCGCGACGCCAGCACCGCCTTGCCGGCCGCCGCCGACTTGTCGAGCTCGTCGATACGCTGGCCGGCGTACCACGTCAGCAACAGGGCGCCAGCGACGATGATGCCCAGCGCCTCGGCCATCGGCACGGCGCCGAAGACCTTCTTTTGTTGCAGGAATATCGGGTTGAAGAGATTGATCTGCTGGCTCACAGCGCCACCTCCTCATGCCGCAGGGCCGCGCCCAGGGTCAGGAAGAAGCGCCGCTGCTGCTCGACGTCCAGCAGCGCCGGCGCCTTGCTCAGATCGAACACGTCCTCCAGTTCCATCGCCTCGACCGGCATGTACAGGTTGGCCGCCAGATACTCGTGCAAGCCCGGCGCGCCGGTCGGCGCCAGCAGCAGCTTGATGACGTTGACGTAGTTGAACTGGCGGTCGAAGTGATCGAGCGAGCGTTGCAGTTCCAGCGTGATTTTGTCGAAGCAAGCCTGCTGCTTGTCGGTGTCGGGTTCAAGCAGCTGCTGCAAGGTGACGTCGATGCGGCGCGACAGGTACAGCTCGCCCTTGAAGGTGATCGTCAGCAGGCCGCCGTCGCCGTCGAAGGACAGCATCGCCAGGCCACGGCCTTCGGTTTCCAGCACGGCCGAGATATTGCGCTGCGCCATTTCGGGGATGTCGATCACCGTCAAATCCATGTCGGCGGCGGCGAACAAGGCTTGACGCGCCTGGATCACGGCGTTGCGCGCGGCCACCGCGAACATCGAATGGCCGCGTGCCATGCCGCTGGCGTCGACCGGAATATCGAGCACGTCGATGGTGGCGTCGTCGACGTGGAAGTCGAGCATATCCTTCAAGCGCCAG
>DASVTJ010000615.1:0-4936 GCA_036387635.1 Duganella sp. | reverse complement strand
CCACTTCGCCAAGCCGAACGACGAGCTGGCCGTGGCCCAGCGCCAGGGCCGGCTGCAACGCAATTTCCAGGGCTATTCGACGCGCGCCGAGACCGATCTGATCGCCTGCGGCGTGTCGGCCATCAGCGCCGTCGGCGCCACGTACAGCCAGAACGAAAAGACGCTCGACGCCTACTACGAAAAGCTCGATAGCGGCGTGCTGCCGGTGACGCGCGGCATCAAGCTCGACACCGACGATCTGCTGCGCCGCATCGTGATCCAGAAGTTGATGTGCAATTTCGAGTTGTCGATATCGTCGCTGGAGCAGGCGTATCCGATCCGCTTCCCGCTGTACTTCGCGGCCGAGCTGGAAAAGTTGAAGGCGTTCGAGGACGACGGCTTGTTGACCATCGATGAACAATGGATCAGCGTCACGCCGAAGGGCCGCCTGCTGATCCGCAATATCTGCATGGTGTTCGACCGCTACCTGGCGCTGGCGCGCGCCGACGCGGCGCAACCGCTGCGCTACTCGAAAACCATTTGACGCCATGATGACCGGCTATCAGCTGCTGCCCGTGTTCCTGGTCGGACTGGCTGGCAGCGTCCATTGCGTCGGCATGTGCGGCGGCATCGTCGGTGCCATCTCCGCCAGCGCCGGCGCCGTGGGAGATGGCCGCGTGGCCATGGCGGTCATCGCGCGGGCGGCAAAACCCCCGCGTGCCTTGTCGCGGGTCCTGGCCTACAACGCCGGCCGCATCGCCAGCTACGTGCTGGCCGGCGCCATGGCCGGCGGCCTGGCGGGCGGCGCGCAAAGCCTGGCCCGGCTGGCCGGCTGGCAGCTGGGCTTCTACTGGCTGGCCAACCTGATGCTCGTCGCGCTGGGCCTGTACCTGATGAACGCCTGGCACGGCCTGACCATACTGGAACAGGCCGGCCGCGTGCTCTGGCGGCGCGCCCAGCCATGGATGGCGCCGATGATGACAACGCTGATGCCGGCCAACCGGCCGCAACAAGCCTTCGCGCTGGGCGCCTTGTGGGGCTGGCTGCCGTGCGGCATGGTCTACAGCGTGCTGCTGACGGCGATGCTGAGCGGCGACGCGCTCAACGGCGCCGCCGTCATGCTGGCCTTCGGCCTCGGCACCCTGCCGATGCTGACCGGCCTCGGCCTGCTGGGCGCGCGCGTGCGCCGCGCCATGCAACCGAAGGTGCGGCTCGCCTGCGGCCTGCTGGTACTCACCTTTGGCGCGCTCGGCATTGCCCGCGCGGCCGGCGGCATGGCGGGGGCCGTAACGCCCGCCTGGATGGATATCCTATGCCTGACACCACACCCGTAAAAGACACCGGCGCCGACATCGTAGCCATCGGCGGCACCGGCGGCGTCGACGGCATCGGCATCGGCGACGCCGCCTGCTACCACTGCGGGCTGCCCGTGCCAGCGTCCGCCGGCGGCAAATGGACCGTGCGCATCGACGACACCGTCCACGCCATGTGCTGCCCCGGCTGCGCGGCGGTGGCGCAAGCGATCGTCGATCTCGGCCAGCAATCGTATTACCGCGACCGCTCGGCCTTTGCCGCCACCGCCGAAGGCGCGCAGCTGCCGCCACCGGAACTGCAACTGTACGACAATGCCGATCCCCGCTTCGCGCTCGATGACGGCAGCCGCGAAACCACGCTGGCGGTCGACGGCATCCGCTGCGCCGCCTGCGTGTGGCTGATCGAAAACCGCCTGGCGCGCTTGCCCGGCGTCGACAGCGCGCAACTGAACGTCGCCACCGAGCGGCTGTACGTGCGCTGGCGTGCGGACCACTGCCAGCCCGCCGACATCCTGAACGCCTTGCACGCGATCGGCTACAGCGCCTATCCGTACGACGCCGGCCGCCACGGCGGGCAGCAGCGCAAGGCCGCGCGCACGCTGGGCCGCCAGCTGTTCGTCGCCGGGCTGTCGATGATGCAGGTGATGATGTACGTGGCGCCGGCCTACCTGGCCGAGGACGGCACGTTGGACGACAACATGGCGTCGCTGATGCGCTGGGCCAGCCTGCTGCTGACCTTGCCGGCGATCTGCTATTCGGCGCAGCCGTTCTGGCGCGGCGCCTGGGCCAGCGTGAAGGCGCGCTCGCCCGGCATGGACGTGCCGGTGGCGCTGGGCATCGCCGCCGCGTTCGGCGCCAGCGTGCTGGCCACGGTCCGCGGCCACGGCGACGTCTGGTTCGACTCGGTGACGATGTTCATCTTTCTGCTGCTGTGCAGCCGCTACCTGGAACTGCGCGCGCGCCGCAAGGCCGGCGCCGCGCTCGAACGCCTGCAACACGCGCTGCCGGCGTCGGCGACCTTGCTGGCCGGTTATCCCGACAGCCGCGAAACGCGCCTGGTCAACGCGGCCGCGCTGGCGGTGGATGACATCATCATGATCACGCCGGGCGAGGCGGTGGCGGCCGACTGCGTCCTCATCGACGGCGACACCACGCTCGACCTGTCGCTGCTGAGCGGCGAGAGCGCGCCGGTGGCCAAGGCCGCCGGCGACGCGTTGCCCGGCGGCGCCATCAACGCCGGCGCCGTCGTGCTCGCGCGCGTGACCAGGCGCGCGCAGGACAGCACCATGGCGAACCTGGTCAAGCTGATCGACCGCGCCGGCCGCGACAAGCCGCGCATCGCCTTGTGGGCCGACCGCGTGGCGGCCTGGTTCGTCGCCGGCCTGCTGCTGTTCGCGCTGGCCGCGTTCGGCTTCTGGTTCTGGCTCGACGGCAATGCCGTGCGCGCGTGGCCGATCGCCATTGCCGTGCTGGTGGTGTCGTGTCCGTGCGCGCTGTCGCTGGCCACGCCGACGGCGCTGGCCGCCGCCACCGACCGCCTGCTGCGCCAGGGCGTGCTGGTGAGCGGCGCGCAAACGCTGGAAACGCTGCACCGTGCCACCCACATCGTGTTCGACAAAACCGGCACGCTGACGTTGGGCCGCCCGGCGCTGCGCGAGATCCAAACGCTGGGGGCGATGCGCCCGGCGTTCTGCCTGCAAGTGGCCGGCGCGCTCGACGCCGGCAGCGGCCATCCACTGGCGCGCGCCATTGTCGAAGCCGCTAAACAGGCGGGCGGCGGCGCCCGCGAAGACTGGCACGCGACGACCTTGCGCGAATTTGCCGGACGCGGCATCGAAGGCCGGCTGCACCACCGCCGCTACCGGCTGGGCAACGCCGGCTTCGTCGCGGAGATCGCCGGCACGGCGCCGCCGCATGACGTGCCCGACGGCGTCACGCCCGTGTACCTGGGCGCCGACGGCCAGTGGCTGGCGTGCCTGCAATGGCAAGACGGCCTGCGGCCCGACGCCGGCGCCACCGTCGATTACTTCCACAAGGCCGGCAAGACGGTGGTGCTGCTCAGCGGCGACCACGACGTGCTGGCGCGCCGCGTCGGCGACCAGCTTGGCATCGGCACCGCCGTCGGCGGCTATCTGCCGGAGGAAAAGCTGGCCTTCGTGCGCAAGCTGCAAATGAAGGGCGCGGTGGTGGCGATGGTCGGCGACGGCATCAACGACGCCGCCGTGCTCAGCGCGGCCGACGTCTCGTTCGCGATGGGCGAGGGCGCCGCGCTGGCGCAGGCCCACGCGGACGCGGTGCTGCTGTGCGGCCGGCTCGGCGCGGTGGCCGACTGCGCCAACGTTGCCGGCCGCACCATGCGCGTGATCCGCCAGAACCTGGCTTGGGCCAGCCTGTACAACCTACTGGCGATTCCGGCGGCGGCGATCGGCCTGCTCAATCCGTGGCTGTCCGGCGTCGGCATGGCGGCCAGCTCGGCCGTGGTGGTCGCCAACGCGCTGCGCCTGCGCGGTGGCCGGCACAATCGGCACAATCAGCACAACCAGGACAATTGATGGAAGCCTTATTCCTATTGGTGCCGATCAGCGTGGCGCTGGTGTTCGCCGCGCTGTGGCTGTTCTTCCGCGCCGACGACGACGGCCAGTTCGACGACCTGGTCGGACCGGCGCTGCGCGTGTTGCAGGATAATGATTTACCCGCGAACGAAAAAGATCCATCCGGAAAATTTTGATCCACATCAAGGTTTTTTGAAGCCCAGATAAGTAACCTTTGACATACATCATCAAAGCGTTCTATGGGAGAACTTCGTGGACCTGGCACAGAACTACAACTACAAGATCGTCAAGCAGTTTGCGATCGCAACCGTAGTCTGGGGCATCGTCGGCATGCTGGTGGGGGTGATCATCGCCGCCCAACTGGCCTGGCCGGCGCTGAACCTGGACGTCCCCTGGCTGACCTACGGCCGCCTGCGGCCGCTGCACACCAACGCCGTCATTTTCGCGTTCGGCATCTGCGGCCTGTTCGCCACCTCTTATTATGTGGTGCAGCGCACCTGCCAGGTCCGGCTGTTCTCGGACAGGCTGGCCGCCTTCACCTTCTGGGGCTGGCAGGCGGTGATCTTGAGCGCGGTCGTGACCTTGCCGATGGGCCTGACGCGCGGCAAGGAATATGCCGAGCTCGAATGGCCGATCACGATCCTCATCGCGCTGGTCTGGATCGCCTACGCGGTGGTGTTCTTCGGCACCCTGCTCAAGCGCAAGGTCAAGCACGTGTATGTCGCCAACTGGTTCTTCGGCGCCTACATCATCGCCGTCACCTTGCTGCACGTGGTCAACGGCGCCAGCATGCCGGCCTCGGCTTTTAAATCGTACTCGGCCTACTCGGGCGTGCAGGACGCGATGATCCAGTGGTGGTACGGCCACAACGCGGTCGGCTTCATCCTCACCGCCGGCTACCTCGGCATGGTGTATTACTTCATCCCCAAGCAGGCCGAGCGGCCGGTGTATTCGTACCGGTTGTCGATCGTCCACTTCTGGGCGCTGATCTTCACCTACATGTGGGCCGGCCCGCACCACCTGCACTACACCGCGCTGCCGGACTGGACGCAATCGATCGGCATGGTGTTCTCGCTGGTGCTGCTGGCGCCG
>DASVTJ010000614.1:0-7739 GCA_036387635.1 Duganella sp. | reverse complement strand
AGTTTCGACAGCGGCATCACGCCCGCGTTGTTGATCAATACATCGATCTTGCCATGGCGCTCGACGGCGAAGTCGACGAAGCGTTGCATGCTGTCCTGGCTGGTCACGTCGAGCGCGAACACGCTGGCCGAGCCGCCGGCGGCATCGATCTCGGCGGCCAAAACATCGAGCCGCTCGGTGCGGCGCGCGCCCAGCACCACCCGCATGCCGTGGGCGGCCAGATGCCGGGCGGTAGCCTCGCCGATGCCGCTGCTGGCGCCGGTGATGAGGACGACTTTTTGCGTGGTGTTGATGGTGTGGTCGGTCATTTCAAGCTCCTGTGTGGTTGAATGCGGTGCAGCCAGTATGCGCAAAGAGACACCAGGGGAAAATATCGGATAGTATTTGCGCATTGCCTAATCCTCCAAATTTAAGGAAGCGCCGATGACCGACAAGATGGAACGCCAGGCCCGCATGGTCGCCTTGCTGGAAAAGCTGGCGCCGTTCGAGGGCTACACTTTGTCGGCGCTCGACGGCGTCAAGTTCATGCGCGCCAACGCGTCGATCCCGCGCATTCCGGTGATGTACGAGCCGTGCATCGTCATCGTCTGCCAGGGGCGCAAGCGTGGTTATTTGGCCGGCGAGCATTATGTCTATGACGCCAACCACTACTTGGTGCTGTCGGTGCCGCTGCCGTTCGAATCGGAGACCGAGGCCAGCGCGGAGGAGCCGATGTTGGCGGTTTCGGTGCGTATCGATTTGCAGGTGGCGGCCGAGCTGGTGCTGGCGCTGGACGCATCGCGAAAGGACGTGCCGGCCGCGCCCCGTGGCATGGTCTCGACGCCGTTGAGCGAAGGCATGAGCGACGCCTTGCTGCGTCTGTTGAACGCGCTGACCGTGCCCGACGACGCGGCCATCCTGGGGCCGGACATCGTCAGGGAGTTGTTGTACCGCGTGCTGACCGGCCCGCAGGGCGGAGCGGTGCATGCGGCGCTGACGCAGCAGAGCCATTTCGGCAAGATCGGCAAGGCGCTGCGCCGCATCCACGCGCACTATGACAGCGACATCGACGTCGGCACGCTGGCCGGCGAGGCCGGCATGAGCCTGGCCGCGTTCCACGCCAACTTCAAGGCCGTCACCCACACCACGCCGATCCAGTATTTGAAGACGACCCGGCTGCACAAGGCGCGCTTGCTGATGGTGCAGGACGGCGTGACGGCGGCGACGGCGTCGAACCTGGTCGGCTACGAGAGCAGTTCGCAGTTCAGCCGCGAGTTCAAGCGTTTCTTCGGCCGCACGCCCGTCCAGGAAACCGCGCTGATGAAAAGCGCGCTGATGCAAATGCCGGCCGAGGGCGCGTCCGCTTACGTGACGGTGCAGTAGCGCTGTCGCCAGCCCAGTTGTCGCGAAATAGAAACATTCATCATGACATCAACCTGTCACCGAAACGTGCTGGTTTTTCTTTTCCAAACGGACAAATTAGCGCTGTCGTAGGAATATTTACTCATAGGGAATTTGCTGATTCGGGCTGCGCGCTGAAACTTCTTGTTACAGTTTCTTAACGGAATTTCGAATGTTGGAACGGAAACTTGGTTACATTTTACTTACAAAATAATAACGGGCGGCCTTTGACAGTGAAGAGGGCGCAACACAAAATCGATTCACCCCTTCTTAAGAAAACATGCATTTGATGTGATCTAAATGGGTGCTTGGCCAACCGCCGGGCACCCAAGAAAAGGGGTGTGGTGTTAGCGCTATCTCCCTCTCACTGTTAATAAAGGAAGACTCATGACTGCAAATAAAGCAATGATGGTATTGATGCTGTCGCTCGCCGGCGGCGCGGCGATGGCCGCTCCCGGCTCGTCGTTCGTCGATTTTTCCAACGGCGCGCAAGGATGGGAAGGCATGCAGCCCGCCGACGGCATCGGCGGCTCGGGCATCGATACCGGCATGGGCAACGGGGCGCCGGCGCTGCGCACCGTGATGGAGAACTTTGGTGTCAGCTTCAGCAACTCGAGCAACCAGTCGTATCTGGGGGATTACGGCAAACTTGGTAGCGTCACCATCGGCATCGACGTGCTGGCCAGTTCGATCCGCTTCTTCAATCAGGAAGTATCGCGGCAGATGGTGGTGGAGTTGCGCGACTACGGCAACACGCCGCAGGGCATGCCGTACACCAGCGTGTGGTTCGACCTGGGTACGATCGACTACACCAAGGGCTGGCAGCATCTTTCTGTAACTATTGGTGATACGACTTCGTCCGTGCTACCTACCGGCTGGGGCGGCTATGGATCGTCAGACGATGCGGCCGGCCCGGGCCTGCCATCGGGCCGCACCTTCGCCGACGTGCTGTCCAGCGTCGACGAGCTGGTGTTTACGACTTTTGTGCCGGGTTATATGTACGGCTTCACCGACTACGACGTCGCGGTGGATAATATTTCCGTATCGGCGGTGCCGGAACCGTCGACGTACGCGATGATGCTTGGCGGCCTGGGCATGATCGGCTGGATGAAGCGCCGCAAAGCGCGCGCCGCCTCGGCGGTGTGAACTAATCAGTAAAACCATTGATCGGAGAGTGGGGCCCCGCTGTCCGATTCGCTTTCAGCGCCAGTACGCAACGGCGCGCTCCTTCCCGGGCGATTGCCCGATACTCCAAACCCTGCTTTCAGATGCCTCCCGGCCGCCACGGTTTTACTTGCGCGAAGTGCAACCTGTCTTTAAAATGCGAACGCTTCTCATTTATGAGTCGACATTCAGCCAGGCGCAGTACTCTCCCAGCCAGATAACAATCCACGGTGATAACAAAGGGAGTGGTAATGCGATCAACGAAGTTCAATGCCGGCAAGTGTCTGGTGGTCGGCGCGCTCGGCGCCATCGGTGTTTTTGCCCTGAATGGCGCCCGCGCCCAGGCCACCCTCGATGCGGCCGAGCCGGCCGACGCGGTCAATTCCGCGGCCATACCAACGGTGGAGATCACCGGCCAAAGCGGTCCGGCCGACACCACCGAAGGCACCGGCTCGTACACCACCCGCAGCATGAACACCGCCACGCGCCTGAACATGTCGGTGCGCGAGACGCCGCAGTCGATCAGCGTGGTCACGCGCCAGCAAATGGACGACCTGAACCTGCAATCGGTCGAGCAGATCGTCAATATCACGCCGGGGCTGACGCTCAACCGCAACGGCACCGACCGCAGCAGCATCTATTCGCGCGGCTTCGCCATCTCCAATTTCACCGAGGACGGCCTGACGATGGCCGGCGAGAGCGACACGCTCGGCTTCGCCACGCTGGCGATGTACGACCGCATCGAGGTGCTGCGCGGCTCGGCGGGCATGGCCATCGGCGCCGGCACGCCGGCCGGCACGCTCAACTTCGTGCGCAAGCGCCCGACGGCCGACACCCGCGTCGCGCTCACCGGCAGCGTCGGCCGCTACCACGACTATCGCGGCGAGGTCGATGTCAGCGGCGCGCTCAACGCGGCGGCCACCTTGCGCGCGCGCGCCGTGCTGGCCTACCAGGACACCGAGAGCTTCATTTCCAACTACGGCCACAAGCGCTCGCTGGCGTATGTGACGGCCGACGCCGACCTGTCGCGCGACACCACGCTCAGCGTCGGCTTCCACTACAACAAGGAAAAGAACAACGGCTCGACCTGGTACGGCTTGCCGACGGCGCAGGACGGCAACTTCCTGCCGCTGGACCGCTCGGCCAGCAACGCGCCCGACTGGACCGCATGGGACAAGGTCAACAGCCGCGTCTTCGCCGAGATCGAGCACAAGCTCGGCGGCGGCTGGAAGGCCAAGCTGGCCGGCCAGGCGCTGCGCGACGACATGGATTCGAACGTAGTCGGCATTGAGCGCGTGCGGCGCACCGAGCTGTTCCGCTTTATCGCCGCCGACAATTTCATCTACGACCGCTCGCAGCGCAGCTACGACGCGCAAGCGTCCGGCCCGTTCTCGCTGCTGGGGCGCCGGCACGAGATCGTCGTCGGCGCCAACTACCGCACCCGTACCACCGCCGACAAGGGCTTGCAGTCGGTGCCGGCGTACAACTACGTGTTCGATCCGGTCACGTGGAACACCAGCGACGCGCCCGCCAAGCCGGTGATGGACGACTTCTACTACGGCCAGGCCGTCAAGCTCAAGCAGCAGGCGGTGTACGCGACCGCGCGCTTCAGCCTGGCCGAGCCGCTGTCGCTGCTGCTTGGCGCGCGGCTCGACTGGTACGACTACGCCGTGCTCAACACCTTCACCGGCGCCCGTTCCGGCTACAAGATCGACAATGAAAAGACGCCGTATGTCGGCCTGGTCTACGATGTCAACGGCACCTATTCGCTGTACGGCAGCTGGACCAGCATCTTCAATCCGCAAAGCGCGGTGGACCGCGACGGCGTGCTGCTCGATCCGGTCACCGGCATCAACATGGAGGCCGGCGTCAAGGGCGAGTACTTCGGCGGCGCGTTGAACGCGTCGGCGGCGGTGTTCCGCATCAATCAAAAAAACCTGGCCAACAGTTTGCCGTTGACGCAATGCCGCGCCGGGATATTGTCGTGCTCGGAATCGACGGGCGAGGTGGAAAGCGAAGGCGTGGAACTGACGCTGGCCGGCGCGGTGACGCCGGACTGGCAAGCGAGTGCCGGGGTGACGATCAACTCCGCCAAGTATGCCAAGGCGCAGGGCAGCAACAAGGTCGGTGCCCGCTTCGCGGCCGAGCGGCCGACCCGTCTGCTGCGGCTGGCGACCAGCTACCGCCTGCCGGGCGCGCTGAACGCGTGGCGCGTGGGCGGTGCGGTGCGGGCGCAGAATCGTATTTTCAGGAGCAATGTGCCGATCCGGCAGGGCGGCTATGCGATCGTCGACCTCAACGCCGGCTGGCAGGCCAGCAAGCAGCTCGACGTGAACCTGAGCGTGACCAACCTGTTCGACCGCAGCTATTACCAGTCGATCAGCGCGCTCGACAGCGGCAACGCCTTTGGCGATCCGCTGAGCTTCAATGTGACGGCCAAGTACCGGTTCTGATCAACCTTCGGTGTCGACGCGGCAGGTGAGCGTCGTCACGCCTTCCTCGCTGTCGGTGGTCAGCACGCCGAGCTTGGTGACGCGGACATATTGATGGCCGTCCTTGCCGAGCTTGAGCTTGGCGGCTTTGGCCGCTTGCTCGACCGTCACGCCCGGCAGGTACGAGCGGAAAATGTGCTGGAAGCCGTCGCGCACCACCGCCACCTTTTGCGTCGGCAAACCGAACGTTTTCAGCTCGACCGGCAGCGCCACCGGCGTCACGCCTTGGGACGGGTTCCAGCCGGCGCCGCCGAGCGCTTTTTCCGCCACCGCGAATTTGTCGACGCTTGTGCAGGCCAGCGCCGCTTCCATTATCGGTCTGGCCTTGGTCCACTGGGCCGACGGTGGGACCGGCGCGGCGGCCGCGTTCCCGGCGGCGATGACGACCAGACAGCCGGTCGCGGCAAGGCGCAAAGCATTTTTGGTAAGCATGGGTTCTCTCATCGGTTGTCAATGATTGGTACGAAACTAGTGTAAAAATTATAAGTCATTGGATTACTTGACGGTAGGAATTTTTCCAATGCGCGCATGCGTGCGTGACAGCTGAAATTTTCAGTCATGACATAATCAAGCTCTTCCCGAACAATTGAAGGGCACGGCGTGAGCAAACTTTTTTCCCCATTTAAGATCGGACAGCTGGAACTGTCGAACCGCATCGTGATCGCGCCGATGTGCCAGTATTCGGCCGAGCAGGGCGACGCCACCGACTGGCACCTGATCCACCTGGGTCACTTGGCGTTGTCCGGCGCCGGCCTGCTGATCCTCGAGGCCAGCGCGGTCTCGCCCGAAGCGCGCATTTCGCCGGCCGATCTGGGCCTGTATTCGGACCAGAACGAGCAGGCGCTGGCGCGGGTGCTGAAGGCGGTGCGCGGGCATTCGGACATGCCGATCGGCATCCAGTTGTCGCACGCGGGGCGCAAGGCGTCCACGGCGGCACCGTGGGATGGCGGCAAGCAGCTGGCGCTGGACGCCGGTGGCTGGCAGACCGAGGCGCCGTCGGCGCTGGCGTTCGGGCCGGACGACCGGCCGCCGGCCGCGCTCGACGATGCCGGCCTGGCGCGTATCCGTGACGGTTTCGCGCAATCGGCGCGCCGCGCGGCGCGGCTGGGCCTGGACATGATCGAGGTCCACGCGGCGCACGGTTACTTGCTGCACCAGTTCCTGTCGCCGTTGTCCAACCAGCGCACCGACCAGTACGGCGGCTCGTTGGAAAACCGCATGCGTTTCCCGTTGGAGGTGTTCGACGCGGTGCGCGCCGAGTTCCCGGCCGATAAGCCGGTCGGCGTGCGCATTTCCGCCACCGACTGGGTCGACGGCGGCTGGGACCTGGAGCAGAGCGTGGCGTTTTCCAAAGCCATCGCCGCGCGCGGTTGCAGCTATGTGCACGTGTCGAGCGGCGGACTGTCGCCGCAACAGAAAATCGAGGTCGGGCCGGGCTACCAATTGTCGTTCGCGCGGGAGATCCGGCGCCAAGTCGACGTGCCGGTCATCGGCGTCGGCCTGATCACCACGCCGGAGCAGGCCGAGACCGTCATCGTCGACGGCAGCGCCGATCTGGTGGCGCTGGCGCGCGGCATGCTGTACGACCCACGCTGGCCCTGGCATGCGGCGGCGACCTTGGGCGCGCAGGTCGAAGCGCCGCATCAATATTGGCGTTCGCAGCCGGCGGCGTACAAAAAGCTGTTCAATATAGAGAAATAGTATTACAGCCCTAAGGCTGTAAATAGAAATTACAGGTCAGGGGCTGTGGGAAAGAAATACAATTTTAATTGAGTATTTAATCAATACAAATTAAAATTTGTAGATTGAAAATACAGCCCAGGAATTGTATGAGTGAATTTCCTGTCCGTACCGCAGAGCAGCTGCCAACCTTGCTGCAAGCCTTTCGCAAGCAATCCGGGCTGACCCAGGCCGAGGTGGCGTTGCGGCTCGGCGTCACCCAGCAAACCTTGTCCGCGCTGGAACGCAACGCCGACAAGGTAGGCGCCGGTCGCCTGCTTCAATTGCTGGGCATCCTCGGCGTCGAGCTCGTCTTGCGCGACGGCGCGCCCGGAAGCGCCGAGGCGGGCCCCGATGCCGCCAGCGCCGCCGATCCATCCGGCCCCCAGTGGTGAATCCATGGGCAGACGCTCGCACACCCGCTCGCTAGGCTTATGGATGAACGGTGCCTTCGTCGGCACCTGGAGCATCGCGCCGAACGCCGGCGAGACGCTGCAATACGACCCGCAATGGTCGAACTCGGCGCAAGGCCGCCCCCTGTCGCTGTCGCTGCCCTTCATACCCGGCAATCTCCCGCATCGTGGCGAAAAAGTGCGGGCGTACTTTGAAAACCTGCTGCCCGACAGCCGCGACATCCGCGAGCGCGTGGCGCGCCGCTACCAGGCCGATACGAACGACGCCTTCGATCTGCTGGCCGAAATCGGCCGCGACTGCGTGGGCGCCTTGCAGATCCTGCCCGCCGGCGCGGCGCCCGCCGGCGTGCAGCAGGTCGACGCCACCGCCTTGAGCGAGGCCGAAGTCGCGCAAGTGCTGCGCGGAACGATGGCGCCGGCCCCGCTCGGCCTGGCCGACGCGCAGGACGACTTTCGCATTTCCCTTGCCGGCGCCCAGGAAAAGACGGCGCTGCTGCACATCGACGACAAGTGGTGCCTGCCACACGGCGCG
The DNA here is from genome assembly GCA_036387635.1 of Duganella sp. Lineage (GTDB taxonomy): Bacteria > Pseudomonadota > Gammaproteobacteria > Burkholderiales > Burkholderiaceae_D > Rugamonas. The sequence continues at coordinate 39 of DASVTJ010000614.1, read as the reverse complement.
ACGCCGACCACGCATATCCTCAAGCTGCCGCTCGGGCTG
>DASVTJ010000613.1:0-1977 GCA_036387635.1 Duganella sp. | reverse complement strand
TTTGATGTGCTCGCCCATGCCGGCGGCCAGGTCGTGGCGCCCGGCCTTTTCGAACACGTCAACGGCGTCGTCCATCGTCACGCCGCTGTCGGTGTCGTTCATCAGGTTGACCATGACATTCGAGGCCTGCTGGTCGAGCTTGATGCTCAGGCAGCTGTGCACCAGGCCGATCTTCAAGCCGGTCGACAGGCCGCGCGCGTTCTCGATGGCGTTGACGGCGATGTTCAACTCGGTGGCGGCGGCCACCAGGTTGCCCGCCAGTTCCTGCACCATGCCGGCGGCGATGGCGCGGCACGCCTCGGTGTTGGCGTTGCCGCGCAACGAGCGTTCCATGTCGCGGATCACGCCGCTGGCCTGGTTGGCGTCGCCTTTCTTGACCAAGGTCTTGACCAGTTTGACGTGGTCCTCCGGGTCGCGAAATTCCGAGTACTTGGCCTTGGCGACGACCTGCTTGAAGGCCTTTTCGGCCACGCCCACGTCGCCCGTTTCGAACGCCACCTCGCCCAGGTGGCGCAGGCGGCGCACCATGTTGGGCGAGATGCCGACCGCGTCCTCGAGCACCTTCTTGGCCGCCTCCTGCTGGCCCAGCTGCTCGTGGGTGCGCGCCAGCAGGTCGTAGGCGGCCATGAATTTCGGGTGGTCTTCCAGCAGCCGCGCCAGCGTGCCCTGCGCCTCGACGAATTTGCGCAGCCCGAACTGGCAGCGCGCCATGCCCAGGTGGGCCCACGCGGTGGGGCGGGTCATCAGGATGGTTTGATAAACGAATTCGGCCTCGACCAGGTCGTCGACCGACACCAGCAGCTCGGCGCGCAGCCGGGCGTAGTCGAGCGCGTAGCGGGGATTGCTGTCTTCGCCTTCCTTGCAGCCGGTGATGGCCTTGCGGATGCTGCCGGCGGCCAGCTGCTGGTACACCGGCCAGAACACGTCGCGCCGCTCGACCGCGCGGCGGATGCGCTGCAGCAGCGCGTCGACGGTGAACGGCTTGAGCACGTAATCGGTGGGCGCCAGTTCGACCGCGCCGATCACCTTGCTGTAGACGCCCTCGGACGTGAGCATGATGAAGATGGTCCACTGGGCGATCAGCTTGTGGTGGCGCAAGTCTTCGAGCAATTGCTGGCCGTCCTGGCCGTTGTTCTCGCCGCTGCCGTTGCCCAGGTCGTACTCGCACAGCACGATGTCGTACGGTTTCTTCGACAGCTGGCGAATCGCGGTGCCGGAACTGACCGCGTACTCGATCTTGGTGATCGACGACTGGTTGAGCATATTGTGCAGGCTGCCGCGCATCCCCGGGTTGGGGTCGACGATCAGCACCGACAAATCGCTATATTCGGCCATGAGGGCACTCCCGCTTATGTTCGGGTTAGCATACCGCAAGGCAAGACTTAGCGTGATAGAAACTATGGCCTGACGCCGGATCGGCACCGGTTTGGGGGTGAAAACGCCTGCAAATGTTGCTTTGCCGACGGTTTTCGGCCGGAATTGGCGCTGTATGGACAGCCTGGTAACAGGTATAATGCGCGCAAAGGAACACTGCACGAATTAGCGTCGACTCCACCTCATGCTCCATAGCCCCATTGCCCATTAATCCGCAGCCTTGCTGCATCAACCATCCTCCAAACATGTTGATTCTGCCGGGCTCCAACGCCCTGTCCGCCTTCCGTCGCCAACGCCTGTTGACCCAATTGCAAGCGGCGCTGCCTTCCGTTGCCGCCGTCCAGGCGCGCTATGTCCACTTCATCGATGCCACCGTGCCGCTGTCGGCCGACGACACCAGCCGCCTGGGCGCGCTGCTGACCTACGGCGAGCCGGCCCATGCCGACAACGCCGAAGGCGCGGCCGAAGCGTTCTTCGTCATCCCGCGCTTCGGCACGATCTCGCCGTGGGCCTCGAAGGCCACCGACATCGTCCACAACTGCGGCATGGCGCACGTCAAGCGCGTCGAGCGCGGCATCGCGTTCCGCATCAATCTGAAGACCG
>DASVTJ010000612.1:0-3868 GCA_036387635.1 Duganella sp. | reverse complement strand
CTTGAACAGCTCCAGGCGCGACGGGGTCAGCTTGCGCGGCCAGGCGTTGTTGCTCTGGTCGATGTCGGCCGTTTCCCAGAACGGATCCTGGGTCAGGCTCGTCATCGGCTCGTCGGTGACGATCAGCTTGGTGATCTTCTTCGGCGAGTAGCGCCACACTTCGGCCGGAATGCGCTCGATGTACTTCTTGCCGCTGGCGAGCTGGATCTCCAGCACCAGCGGCGTCACCAGGCCGCCGACGTTGGTGAAGTCGACCAGGTACAGGTGCTTGTTCGATGCGAGCAGGGCCTTTTCCCAGTCTTCCAGCTTTTCCTGCGACTCGTTGAACTTGTTGCGGTCGGCATTCGTGACGGTGAACTCGTCATGCTCGTTGTAGAAGTCCTTCAGCTCGGGATGCGCGTCGACGCGGCGCGGCGTGCCCTTGTTGCGCTGGTCGGTCACCGACATCGGCTCGGCGTCGCGCAGCTTGCGGCGCCATGCCTTCTCGGTTTCCGGATTCTGGCTACTGACGGTGTATTCGCTGATGCCGTCGATGCTCACGTCGACCGGATCGGTCGTGTAGAACCAGCCGCGCCAGAACCAGTCGAGGTCCGTGCCGGAGGCGTCTTCCATGGTGCGGAAGAAGTCCGACGGCGTCGGGCGCTTGAACTTCCAGCGCTGTGCGTATTCGCGGAAGGCGAAGTCGAACAGTTCGCGGCCCAGCACCGTCTCGCGCAGCACGGTCAGCGCGGCGGCCGGCTTGGCATAGGCGTTGTTACCGAACTGCAGCAGCGACTCGGAGTTGGTCATGATCGGCACCTGGTTGCGGCTCTTCATGTAGTCGGTGATCAGGCGCGGTTCGCCGCGCATTTCCGGCCATTGCTCTTCCCAGGCTTCCTGGGCCAGGGTCTGCACGAAGGAGTTCAGGCCCTCGTCCATCCAGGTCCACTGGCGCTCGTCGGAGTTGACGATCATCGGGAAGTAGTTGTGGCCTACTTCGTGGATGATCACGCCGATCAGGCCATACTTGGTCTGCTGCGACCAAGTCAGCGCGCCGGTCTTCTTGTCCTTGGACGGACGCGGACCGTTGAACGAGATCATCGGGTATTCCATGCCGCCCACCGGGCCGTTGACGGAGATCGCCGCCGGGTACGGGTAGTCGAAGCTGTACTTGTTGTACTGCTCGATGGTGTGGATGATCGCCTGGGTGCTGTACTGGCCCCACAGCGGGTTGCCTTCCTTCGGATAGTAGGACATCGCCATGACGTTGGTGCCGTCTTTTTTGTAGCCTTGCGCGTCCCAGATAAACTTGCGGCTCGACGCCCACGCGAAGTCGCGTACATTGGCGGCCTTGTAATGCCAGGTCTTGGTGGCGGTGCTGACCGACTTCTCGGCCTTCTCCGCTTCTTCCTGGGTGACGATCAGCACCGGCTTGGTCGCGGTCTTCGCCTTGGCCAAACGGTCGCGCTGGGCCGCGCTCAATACCTCGCCCGGATTTTGCAGGTCGCCGGTGGAGGCCACCACGTGGTCGGCCGGCACCGTCAGCTGAACGTCGTAGTCGCCGAATTCCAGCGTGAACTCGCCGGCGCCGAGGAACTGCTTGTGCTGCCAGCCCGCCACGTCGTAGTAGGCCGCCATGCGCGGGAACCACTGGGCAATCTCGAACAGATCGTTCTTGTCTTCGTCGAAGCTCTCGTAGCCGGCGCGCCCGCCCAGCACTTTCTGCTCGTTGATGTTGTAGGACCAGTCGATGTTGAACGAGTAGCTCTGGCCCGGCTTCAATGGCGTCGGCAGGTCGATGCGCATCATCGTGCGGTTGATGGCGTACTTCAGCGGCTGGCCGCCAGCGGTCACGCTCTTGATCTTGAAACCGCCATCGAATTCGCCGCCGGCCAGCACGCCGCGCAGGCCTTCGAACTTGAAGCTTTCTTCCTGCGACGGCGGCTTGACCCACGCTTCGCGCGACGGCTGCGTCAACATCATGCGGGTGTCGGAATCCTTCTTGTAGATGTTCTGATCCAGCTGCACCCACAGATAGCTCAGCGTATCGGGAGACTTGTTGTGGTACCGGATTTGCTCACTGCCGGTGAGGGCGCGTTTGGCTTCGTCCAGCGTGGCGCGGATGGTGTAGTCCGCGCGCTGCTGCCAATAGGCGGTGCCGGGGGCGCCGGAGGCCGTGCGATAGGTGTTGGCGGAAGGGAGGACTTCGTCCAGCTGGCGGAACTTGTCATCGAAAGGTTCCGCCGCAAATGCGGAAACCGTAAAGCACATGGCGACGAAGCCGAATGTTTTGCGCATATTCTGTATTCCTGATCTTTGCCAAAAGAAAAGGAACTAGTGTATAGCAAGTTTTTAAAGCTTTACCGGCGGATACAATAAAATACAAACGAAGATACGGTTTATACTGTTTTCATAAATACCGGGGGTGGCGGCGCTCACGCCGTCACCTGCGGCATCAGTTTTTAGCCGCCTGGGCATCCTGGAACTGGAAGCGGGCGTCGTCGCTGGCGGTGACCGCGCGCGACGTCGCATCCAGGTGCATCAGGCGCGAACCTTTACCGCCACTAGCCTGCGGCCATTCCGGCAGGCCGGCGCCATTGGGATTGCCGGTCTTGATGAAGTTGGCGAAGTAGTCTTGCATCAGCGCCGACAGCGCCCGGTCCTCAGCGGTCCACGAATACACTTTATTGCCATTCAGGTTACCGAGCGCGTATTCGATTTCGGCCGAGTGGGCGGCGCCGGTGTCGCCCGGACGCGGGCGGCTGTAGTAGTAACGATACACAGGTTTGCCGCTGGTGCGGGCGTGCGAGTCGATCCACTTCCAGGTGCCATAGGAGATGAAGCGGTCGCTGGCCAGGTCGGTCGCCGCCTGTGTTACGTCGCCGGTGTACGCGGCCTGCGCTGCCTGCACGGCGCCGGCCTCGTCGCCGTAGATTTTTTGCAGAGCGGCCGTGAAGTTGTCGGCGGTCGGCTCGGCATCGCCCAGCACCTGCTTGTAGTGGCCCTCGTGCGAGTTCCATCCGGCCAGCAGCGGCACTTTGGCCTGTTCGCCGTTCGCATACATCGCGCCCGGCGATGTCGGCAGCACATAGCCGTCCTGCGTCGCGCGGAACCCCGGCGCGCCCGGTTCGGCGAGTGCCTCCATCAGCCGCTGCGCGGGCAGGGCGCGCAACGCGGCCAGCGTTGGCGCGCCGGCCTTCTCGGCGAAGGCGGCGCCGGTCTTTTCGGCTTCGGCCAGTGGCGGCGGGGGATTGAGGCCGAGCAGCGAGCCGCTCTCGCCGATGGCGCCGGCGATCATGCCCTTCGACAGCGGCGTGATCATCTGCGCGCTGACCGACCAGGAGCCGGCCGATTCGCCGGCGATGGTCACGCGCGACGGGTCGCCGCCGAAGGCCGCGATGTTCGCCTGGACCCATTTGAGCGCCGCCGCCTGGTCCATCAGGCCGTAGTTGCCGGATGCCTTGTTGGGCGATTCCGCCGTCAGCTCCGGATGCGCCAGGAAGCCGAACACGTTGAGGCGGTAGTTGACCGTCAGCGTGACGATGCCCTTGGCGGCCATGCTCTCGCCATCGTAGCGCGGTTCGGAGCCGTCGCCGGCGGCAAAGCCTCCGCCATGGAAGTACACCAGCACCGGCAGCTTGGCGCCGGCCGCCATCGCCGATTTTGTCGATTTGGCGGGCGTCCAGACGTTCAGATAAAGGCAATCCTCGCTCATGCCATCTGCGCGGAACACCATGTCTTTAAACAGCGGCAGCTGCATCGGGCGCGGCCCGAAGTGGTCGGCCTTGCGCACGCCTTTCCATTTCGGCGCCGGCTGCGGCGCCTTCCAGCGCAAATCGCCCACCGGCGGCGCGGCGAACGGAATGCCTTTATACGATGTCACGCCCGA
>DASVTJ010000611.1:0-3228 GCA_036387635.1 Duganella sp. | reverse complement strand
TCGGCGACGTCGAAGGTGCGGCGGTACCAGCACGCCATGTGGAACGACTCGTCGCCGATGCCGCTGGCCTTGGACTCGGGCGCGAACGGCACGTTGATGCGCGCGCTCCAGTCGATCGGGTCGCCGGGGTGGCTGAAGTGCTGCTCGTGGTCGAAGGCGAATTCCCATTCGCCGTTCAAGGACTGCCACGCGTCGCGTACCAGCTGGGGTCTCGGATATTCAAACTGACTCATTCACATTCCTCGCAGTCGATGCCGGCGATTTGCACGGCGAAAATTAATGCTAGCAATCTTCGATCCCGGGCGCATTTCAATTCCGCTTGGAAAACCCAAAGCGGCAAAAATAGTCACCGATGTGCGACCAAGGTGCGGTTAATTTACAACGCGATTGACAGCTGCGCTCGCAACTGCTTTCCTAGCGGAATTGAAAAGAAAAAATAGTCGATCATTGCTAGCATTGAACCAGATTATTTCTGTCGCGCTAACCCATCGCATGGCGCACAGCAACCGCCGTCCCTTGGATCGATCATGCGCTTCCCGACTTCCGATACCGCCTTTACGTTCAGCCGCCGCGCAGCGCGTGGATCGGCGTGCGCCCTTCTGCGCGGCGGCGGCGCACCCGGCGGCGATCGGAAGCCACCATGAGCAAGCTCGACATTTCCAGCGCCACCACGCGCCATGGAATACGGTCCCGCGCGCCACCGGCGGGACCGCCCACGAACCACCGTCTACGCACCATTTTGCAGCACAACTAGTTCAGCTAGTCCAACTAGTCCGACTAGTACATCACTAACGACCCGCGAGGGCACAGGGAGAACATCATGAAAACCATTATCGTCTTTTGTCATCTGCGCTGGGACTTCGTCTATCAGCGCCCGCAACAACTCCTGTCGCGCCTGGCACAGCATTACAACATCGCCTTTGTCGAGGAACCGGTTTTCCACGACGGCGAAAGTTTCCTGCACAGCTCCTCGCCCGCGCCCAACGTCACGGTCTACCGTCCGCACACGCCGGTGCACGCGGCCGGTTTCCACGACGACCAGATCCCGCTGCTGCAACCGCTGCTGGCCGAACTGAGCAAGGGCGACGACGCCCCGATCGTCTGGTTCTACACGCCGATGGCGCTGCCGCTGCTGCCGGCGCTGCACGCTTCGCTGGTGGTCTACGATTGCATGGACGAGCTGTCGGCGTTCAAGAACCCGCCCAAGCAGCTGCTGCAGCGCGAAACGGCGCTGCTCAAGCTCGCCGACCTGGTCTTTACCGGCGGCCCCAGCCTGTACGAAGCCAAGCGCACCCGCCATGACAACGCCCATTGCTTCCCCAGCAGCGTCGACGCGGCCCACTTCCATCGCGCGCTCGACCGCGCCGACAGCCATCCGTTGCAAGCGAACATCGCCGGTCCGCGCCTGGGCTACTACGGCGTCATCGACGAGCGCTTCGACACCGACCTGATTGCCGCGCTGGCCGACGCCCATCCCGAATGGCAACTGGTGCTGGTCGGTCCGGTCGTCAAGATCGACCCGGCCGCGCTGCCGCAGCGCGCCAACATCCATTACCTGGGCCAGCAGTCGTACCAGGACCTGCCGCGGTTCCTGGCCGGCTGGGACGTGTGCCTGCTGCCGTTCGCGCTGAACGAGGCGACCCGCTTCATCAGCCCGACCAAGGTGCTCGAATACATGGCCGCCGAACTGCCGTCGGTCAGCACCGCCATCAAGGATGTCGAGGACCCGTATAGCGACATCGTCTGGGTCGCGCACAGCCACGGCGAATTCATCACCGCCTGCGAGGCGGCGCTGGCGATGACGCCGGTGCTGCGCGCGGCACTGGCCGAGAAGATGCGCGCCGTGGTCGAGAACACCTCGTGGGAAAAGACCGCCGACGGCATGCGCGCGTTGCTGGACGCCACGGCGCCGGCCGGTGCGCGCGCCAAGCTCGGCCAGCACGAAAGCACCACGGCCTCGCTGGCCACGACATCGGGCTCCGCCGACCTCGGCACCGGCCGCGCCGTCGTCAACCCGATGCGGCAAACGTCGTCGCAGCGCACCGGCTGCCTGATCGTGGGCGCCGGCCCGACCGGTCTGTCGGCCGCCTACCACCTGGGCGCCGACACCACGCTGCTCGAACGCAATGCCACCGTCGGCGGCTGGTGCCGCTCGATCCAGGACCAGGGCTTCACGTTCGACTACGCCGGCCACATCATGTTCTCCAACGACCCGTACGTGCTCAAGCTGTACGACATCCTGCTGGGCGACAACCAGCATTGGCAGATGCGCGAAGCGTGGGTCTACAGCAAGCAGGTGTTTACCCGCTATCCGTTCCAGGGCGCGCTGTACGGCCTGCCGCCGGCGGTGATCAAGGAGTGCATCGTCGGCGCCATCGAGTCGCGCTATGGCCTGACCGACAAGGTCGACCAGGCTGACAAGTCCGCCAACGTCGCCACCGCCACCACCGCCGCCAACTGCCCCACCGCCAACGCGGCGGTCGAGGATTGCTGCGCCGACGGCACCGCCGATGTCGCCAACAGCAGCGCCAGCGCGATGTCGACCGCCGCCAAGGGCGAGGACTTCGAGCACTTCATCTACCGCGTCTGGGGCGCCGGCATCGCCCGCCACTTCGCCATCCCGTACAACAAGAAGTTGTGGACGGTGCCGCTGAGCGAAATGGAAACCTCGTGGCTGGGCGGGCGCGTGCCGCTGCCGGACCTGAACCAGATCATCGAGGGCGCGCTCGAACCGGTGGCCAAGCCGATGGGACCGAACGCGCGCTTCGGCTACCCCAAGCGCGGCGGCTTCCAGGCGCTGGTGTCGGGCTTCCTGCCGCACATCCGCGGCAAGATCGAGCTCAACGCCGATGTCGTGTCGATCATGCCCGACGAGCATACGGCGGTGCTGGCCGACGGCCGCCACCTGCAATACGATCAGCTGATCAGCACCATGCCGCTGCCGGAACTGGTGCGCCTGATCGGCAGCGCGGCGCCGGCCGAGGTCAAGGCCGCCGCCGCCGGGCTGCGCCATATCTCGATCCGCTGCGTTAACATCGGCATCGCCCGTACCGATGTAACCGACAAGCACTGGATCTACTACCCGGAGGACAGCATCTTCCACCGCATCTTCGTGCAAGGCAACGCCAGCCCGGAATGCAACGCCCCCGGCGGCTTCGGCTTCACCTGCGAGATTTCGTACTCGCCGCACAAGCCGCTGCCGGTCGACGGCCAGGCCCTGATCGAGCG
>DASVTJ010000610.1:0-2690 GCA_036387635.1 Duganella sp. | reverse complement strand
ACGATGACCTCGATTAACGAGTCGTCGAAGAAGATCGTCGACATCATCGGCGTCATCGATGGCATCGCGTTCCAGACCAATATCCTGGCGCTGAACGCGGCCGTGGAAGCGGCCCGCGCCGGCGAGCAGGGGCGCGGCTTCGCCGTGGTCGCCACCGAGGTGCGCAATCTGGCGCAGCGCTCGGCCGCCGCCGCCAAGGAAATCAAAACCCTGATCGGCGACTCGGTCGACAAGATCGACACCGGCGCCAAGCTGGTCAACGAAGCCGGCGCCACGATGCTGGAGATTGTCGACAGCGTCAAGCGCGTGACCGACATCATGGGCGAAATCTCCACCGCCAGCCAGGAACAGACCTCGGGTATCGAACAGGTCAACGTCGCCATCGGCATGATGGATACGGTGACGCAGCAGAACGCGGCGCTGGTCGAGCAAGCCGCCGCCGCCGCCGATGCGCTGGAAACGCAGGCCGGCAACCTGGCACGCGTGGTCAGCGTGTTTAAACTCGACGATGACGCGGCCGCCGGATTCGTGCCGCCCGCCGCCGCGCGGGCACCACAGCGGGCACCGGCGAAGGCCGCCGCGTTGAAGTCGTCCGCGCCGGCTAAACGCGCCGCCCCGGCAGCGTCCACGCCACCGGCCGCGTCTTCCGGCAAAGCGCGGCAAAAAGTCATCGCCGAGTCGAAAGAGAACTGGGAAGAGTTTTAAACTTTTCGATCCGGGATTTTCAGGCGGTCATGCGGGCGCGGGAAACCGCAGGCCGAACACCACATGCGGCGCGGCGTAACGATAGGCGATGTCGCCGCCATGCTCGAGCATGATCTGCTGGCTGATATACAGCCCAAGGCCCATGTGGCCCTCGTTGCGCGCCTTGTCGGTGGCGGCGCGCTTGAACGGCTGATACAGCGTGCGGCGGGTGTCGGCATCGATCGGCTCGGCCACGTTGCTCACCTCCAGCCGCACACCGCCGGCGTCGGCATGCAGCGCGATGTCCACCGGTTCGCCGGGCTTGCCGTGATGGCAGGCGTTGCTGACCAGGTTATCGACCACTTGCGCGATGCGGTCTGCGTCGCCGCTCACCATCGCCCGTTCCGGCAGGGTTGCCCGCAGCACGATGCCCGGACGGGCGGTGACGAATTCGTCGAGCACGTCCGCCAGCACCGGCACTAGGTCGAGCTCGGCCAGCTTGCTGCCCAGGCGCATGCCGCCGCTGATCTGGCTCATGTCCAGCACTTGCGCGATCAGGCGCTCCATGCGCCCGCTCGAGGCCTTGATGCGGCGGCCGGCGACATCGCCCGGACCGCCCTTCTCCAGCACCATCGCGGCCATGTTGATCGTGTGGAGCGGATTGCGCAAATCATGGCCCAGCACCGCCAGCAGGTGCGCGCGCGCCTGCGCCGTCTCCGCCTGGCGCGCCACCGTCGCACGGTTCATCTCGGCCAGCAGTTGGGCAGCGATCATGATGCGCGCGGGTTCCCACGGGTCGCAGCGCCCCACCACGGTCTCGCGCCATTCGTCGAACGAACCGCGCGGCGTCAGGCGCGAGCCAAGTGGCCCCGGCGTATTTGGCGTATCCGGCGTATTCGGCGTATTCGGCGTGCCCGGCATGCCCGGCGTCGGGGCGCCGAAGGCGGCCTCTTTTTCCGGCTTGCCGGCCCAGCGCACAGATTCCACCTGCTCCTCGCGCAGTGCCAGCAGCCAGCCGGCGGACGCGGCGTCGTAGCGGATGCCCAGCATGCCGACCCAGGTCGCGCACGCCTGGCGCTGCGCCACAGGCCAGTCGTCGCGGCTGGCGCGCCGCACCTCGTCGCTGCCGTCGACCGGCAGCGACTGCACCACGGCGGCCAGGGCGCCCGGCGCGACCTCGCCATGCACGTGCACCCGCCCCGCGTAGACGATCACGAGCGCGCTGGCCCCCAGCGAGCTTGCCAGTTCGGGCGCGTGCGGAATCAGCGCGGCCAGTTCGTCGTCGCCATGCAGCAGCGACTCCATCACGCGCGCGCGCAATAGGGCGGCGTGTTCGATCAACGTCGCGTGCGCGCGCATTTCCAGCGAGTGCACCGCCGTCGCCAGCACCTGCGCCAGCAGCTCGGCGGCCATGCGGATCGTGTACGGCACCTGCCGGGGCGACTGGTGGTGGCAGGCGATCAGTCCCCACAGGCGCCCGTTGATGACGATCGACAGGCTCATCGACGCTTGCACGCCCATGTTTTTCAGGTATTCCAGGTGGATCGGCGAGACGCTGCGCAGCACGCAGTAGCTCATGTCCAGCGGCGCCGCGTCGGCGCGGCCGGTCATCGGCACGGCGGCGTAATCGACATCGCTGATCAGCCGTAGCGTGCTGACAATGTACAGGCGCCGCGCCTGCGACGGAATGTCGCCGGCCGGATAGCGCAGGCCCAGGAACGGCGCCAGCGTGTCGATGCGCGTCTCGGCCACGACGTCGCCGCTGTCGTCGTGGCGGAAGCGGTAGGCCATCACGCGGTCGAAGCCGGTGATGGTGCGCACCTGCTCCACCGCCGATTGCAGCAGGCCGGCGATGGTGGTCTGGCGCTTCATGCGTCCGATGGCGCTGTGGGCCTTGAGCGCGAAGCCGGCCGCCGTCTCGGACGCCATGTCGCGCCGCTCGTATTCGACGATCACCAGGCCCTGGTGCGCGTGGACGATGCAATCGAAACCCTTGCCGCCGACGA
>DASVTJ010000609.1:0-8452 GCA_036387635.1 Duganella sp. | reverse complement strand
ATACTTCGAATACGTCGCGCTGCCGGTCAGGTAAGCGAACAGGCCGAGCGCCGAACCGACCATAATCGTCGGCATGATCGCCAGGCCGTCCAGGCCATCAGTGAAGTTAACGGCGTTGCTGGTCCCGACGATGACACAATATGTCAACGCGATGAAACCCCACACGCCCAGCGGATAGCTGATGGTCTTGAAGAACGGGACGATCAAGTCGGCCTTCGGAGGCAAATCCATCTGGAAGCCCGACTGCACCCAAGCGAAGAACAGCTCGAAGACCTTGCCGGCGTTAGGCGCCGACACCGAAAACGCCAGGTACAGCGCGGCGGCCAGGCCGACCAGCGACTGCCAGAAGTATTTTTCGGCCGAGCGCATGCCTTCCGGGTCCTGGCGCACCACCTTGCGGTAGTCGTCGACCCAGCCGACGGCGCCGAAGCCCAGCGTGACGATCAGCACCGGCCAGATCAAACGGTTCGACAGGTCGCACCACAGCAAGGTGGCCACGCCGATGGAGATCAGCAGCAGCACGCCGCCCATGGTCGGGGTGCCGTGTTTTTTCAAGTGCGTTTGCGGGCCGTCGGTACGCACGGCCTGGCCGTACTTCATCGCGGTGAGCATGCGGATGACGGCCGGACCGGCGCACAAGCCGATCAGCAGCGCCGTCGCCGTCGCGAAGACGGCACGGAAGGTGATGAAGTTAAAGACCCGCAGCGGGCCAATCTCGTCCTGGAAAAACTGTGCGAGCCAGAGCAGCATGATTAGTGACTTTCCTTGTTAGCTTGTTGCGATCCAATCAAATGCTGCACGACCCGTTCCATCTTCATGAAGCGGGAGCCCTTGATCAATACGGTTGCATTCGGTGCGACGGCTGCCTCCACGGCAGCGAGCAAATCGCCGAACTGTTCGAAATGGCGAATGGCGTCCCCCGTCATGTGGGACGCCAGTTCGCCGGTTGCCAGCACCTGTTCGATGCCTTTACTCTGCGCGTAGGCGCCGATCTCTTCGTGGAACTCGCGTCCTTGCGTGCCCACTTCGCCCATGTCGCCCAGTACCAGCACGCGCGGCGCGGCGGCTTTCGACAGCACGTCGATGGCGGCGCGCACCGAATCGGGATTGGCGTTGTAGGTGTCGTCGATGACGACGGCGCCGTTGGCGGCGGCCTTCTTTTGCAAGCGGCCGCTGACCGGGGCGAAGGTATCGAGTCCCAGCTTGATTTTTTCCAGCGCGATGCCGGCGGCATACGCACATGCGACGGCGGCCAGCGCGTTGCGCACATTGTGTTCGCCCGCCGCCTGCAAATTGACGAAGAACTGTTCAAGCTCGTCACCTTCGCGGATGGTGATGAACATCTGGCTGCCGAAGCCGAAGTCCTCGCCGGCGCGGAAGGTGCAGCTGACTTCCGCATCCTTGGTCAGGCCGAAGCGCAGCATGCGGCGGCCCGCCGACAGTTCTTCCCAGATCGGCGTGAACTCGTCGCCATGCGGGAACACCGCCACGCCGTCGGACGGCAGGCCGGCCAGCACGGCGCCGTTCTCGCGCGCCACCGCTTCCACCGTGTGCATGAATTCCTGGTGTTCGCGCTGGGCGTTGTTGACCATGGCGATGGTCGGCTCGGCGATGGCGACCAAGCGGCCGATCTCGCCGGGATGGTTCATGCCCATCTCGATGACGGCCGACTCGTGCCTCGCTTCCATGCGGAACAAGGTCAGTGGCACGCCGATTTCGTTATTCAGATTGCCGCGCGTGGCCAGGCGGCCTTCTTCGCCATGGGCGGCGGCCAGGATCGCCGCGATCATTTCCTTGACGGTGGTTTTGCCGTTGCTGCCGGTGACGCCGATGACCGGCATGGCGAACTGGCGGCGCCAGTAGTTGGCGATCTGCCCCAGCGCGACCAGCGTGTCGGGCACGACGATGGCGGCGATATTGGCCCCGCTGCCGCCCGATCCTGTCCAGCCTTCGGGCAGCTCCTCGACGACCACGGCGGCGACGCCCTTCTCCGCGACCTGCGCCAGGAAGTCGTGAGCGTCGAAAACCTCGCCGCGCAAAGCGACGAACAAAGAACCTGCGAATACATGGCGGCTATCGGTCGACACGCCGGCAAAGACAATGTCGCCGGCGTCGGCGGAGCTACCCACCAACCGCGCGCCAGCGAGGCAAGGCAGAATCTGTGCGAGTACAGCACGCATCAATTCGTCCTCATCATGGTCAATCGTGCCGACAGCGCCAGTTGCGCGTGATCGACATCGGAGAATGGCAGTTTCTTGCCCTTGATCTCCTGGTATGGCTCGTGGCCTTTGCCGGCCAGCAGAATCACATCCGGCTTGGCGGCGTGCTTGATCGCCGACAGGATCGCGCCGGCGCGGTCGTCCACCATCTGCACCGTCGATGCCGGGTTGTCGCGGTCCATGCCGGCGACGATCTGCTCGATGATCGAGTGCGGATCTTCGCTGCGCGGATTGTCGCTGGTGACCAGCACGTGGTCGGCCATCTGCGCGATCTTGCCCATTTGCGGCCGCTTGCCCGGATCGCGGTCGCCGCCGCAGCCGAACACGCACCACAACTGGCCGCCACGGTCGCTCGCCACGGCGCGCAACGCGGCCAGGGTTTTTTCCAGCGCGTCCGGCGTGTGGGCGTAATCGATGACGATCATCGGCGCGTCCTGGCCGCCGACCTGCTGCATGCGGCCCGGGGCCGGTTGCAGCGCTTCGACCGCCTCGATGGCGGCGCGCAGGCCCAGGCCCTTGGCCAGCATCGCGCCGATCACGCCAAGCGCGTTGCTGATGTTGAAGTGGCCGACCAGCCGCGTTTTAATAACGGCCGCGCCCAGCGCCGACTCAAGATGGAACTCGGTGCCAGCGCTGCGGGTGCTGCGGAACTGGCTGGCGCGCAGCATCAACACGCCGTCGATGTTCGGCCGCGTGGCTGCGTCCTGCAAGGTGTAGCCGATCAGCGGAATTTCTCCGAAAAGGGCAGCCTGCGATTGCAGATGCGCGATCAGCCGTAAGCCCATCGGATCGTCCAGGTTGACGACCGCCGTTTTCAGGCCGGGCCAGTCGAACAGCTTGGCCTTGGCCGCTTCGTAGGCCGCCATGTCGCCGTGGTAGTCCAGATGGTCGCGGGTCAGGTTGGTGAAGATCGCGACGTCGAAATGCATGCCCGCCACGCGGCCCTGTTCCAGCCCGATCGACGACACTTCGATCGCCAGCGACTTGGCGCCTTTGTCGCGCAGGCCGGCCAGGGTGCGCGCCAGCAGCACCGCGTCCGGCGTGGTGTAGCCGGTGACGTCGTAGGCGACTTCGCCGCGCGCGCGGAACACGCCCACGCCCAGCGTGCCGATGACGGCGGCCGGCTCGGCGCCGCGCGACAAGGCTTGTCCCAGCCACACGGCGGTGGAGGTCTTGCCGTTGGTGCCGGTCACACCCACGGTGAACATCGCCGCATCCGGCTGTTCGTAGAACGCATGCGCGATCACGCCGGCGTGCTGTTTGAGATTGTCGACGGCGATGTAAGGCACGCTCCAGCTATCGTTCCAGGTGAAGCCGGCTGGATCGAGCACAATCAGCGCCGCGCCCTGGGCGATTGCGCTGTCGATGAAGGCCCGGCCGTCGGCACTAACGGCACCACTAGCACCACTGGCACCACTGGCCGCATCGGCCGCAAAGGCAAAAAACACGTCGCCCTGCTTGACGCGGCGAGAGTCCGACGCCAGCTGCGCGCCAGGCGCCAGCTTGCGGATCGCGGCCGCGATGGCCGGCAAGTCCGTCGACGGATTGAAATGAGAAGTCGTCACATGTTCCCCTGTGCTGCTGACTCAGGAATGATGATATGGGTCAGGTCCGAATCCGGCGCGACGTTCTTCGCGCGCAGGGCCTGCGCCGCCAGCGCCGAGAACACCGGGCCGGCGACGTCGCCGCCGTATTTCAGCGGGCCGCTGGGTTCGTCGATCATGACGGCGATGATGAAGCGCGGGTCCGACATCGGCGCCATGCCGACGAAGTTACCGATGTATTTCGAGTGCGAGTAGCGCCCGCCGATGAACTTTTGCGCGGTGCCGGTCTTGCCGCCGACGCGGTAGCCGGGCACCTGCGCCTTGACGGCGGAACCGCCCGGCAGCGTGACCATTTCCAGCATCTCGCGCATCTCGGCCGCCGTTTTCGGGCTGATCACCTGGGTGCCGTGCGGCGCCTCGTGCACCTTCTGGAACGACAGCGGAATGATGTCGCCGTCGCGCGCCAGCACCAGGTAGGCGCGCGCCAGCTGGATCAGCGACACCGACAAACCCTGGCCGAAGCTCATGTTGGCGTGCTCGATCGGGCGCCACGATTTATATGGACGCACGCGGCCGGCCACGGCGCCGGGGAAGCCCCACTTGGGCTGCTGGCCGAAACCGAGCTTGGTGAACATCTCCCACAGGTCCTGCGCCGGCATCGACATGGCGATCTTGGTGGTGCCGATGTTGGACGACTTCTGGATGATGCCCTGGACGTTGATCATATGGTTGGCGTGGGTGTCGTGGATCACGCGGTCGCCGATAACCATGGCGCCGTTGCCGGTGTCGAACATGGTGTGCGGCGTGACTTTTTTCGCTTCCAGCGCCATCACCACCGGGAACGGCTTCATCGACGATCCCGGCTCGAAGGTGTCGGTCATCACGCGGTTGCGCAGCTGTTCGCCGGTCAGCTTGGAGCGGTCGTTCGGGTTGTAGGTCGGATAGTTGGCCAGCGCCAGCACCTCGCCAGTATGCACGTCCAGCACCACGGCCGCGCCGGCCTTGGCTTTGAACTTCTCGACCGCTTCCTTGATCTGGGTGAAGGCGATGTACTGGATCTTGCTGTCGATCGACAACGTCAAGTCCTTGCCGTCGTGCGGTTCGCGCACCGACTCGATATCTTCGACGATGTGGCCCAGGCGGTCCTTGATGACGCGGCGGCTGCCCGGCTGGCCGACCAGCGTCTTTTGCTGCGCCAGCTCCATCGATTCCTGGCCGACGTCTTCGACGTTGGTGAAGCCCACCACGTGGGTCGTCACTTCGCCCTGCGGGTAGAAGCGCTTGTATTCCTTGCGGGTCTGCACGCCCTCGATGCCCAGCTTGACGATCTTGTCGGCGACGTCCTGCTCGACCTGGCGCTTCAGGTAAACGAAGCCGCGGTCGGAGTCGAGCTTTTTCTGCAGGTCGGCGTTGCTCATCTCGAGCAGCTGCGCCAGTTCTTTGAGCTTGTCGGCCGGCGCGTTCTGCACGTCGTCCGGGATCGCCCAGATGGCCTTGACCGGCACCGACGACGCCAGCACCTGGCCTTCGCGGTCGGTGATCTTGCCGCGCGTGGCCGGCAGTTCCAAGGTGCGCGCGTAGCGGATCTCGCCCTGCTTTTGCAGGAACTGGGTCGACACGCCCTGCAGCCACGCGGCGCGGGCGGCCAATGCCGCGAACGCGAAGAACAGCACGAACAGCACCACGCGCGAGCGCCATACCGGCAGGCGCACGGCCAGCACCGGGTTCTTCGAGAACGGCACGCCCTTGGAGCGGGCTACCCGCGACGTGTTCGCATTGCTGCCGCGGCTCATTTCGATCCTTCCGGCGTCAGGTACTGCGTGCGGGCGGCCGTCAGCGGCGTCATGCTCAGGTCGCGACGCGCGATTTCTTCAATGCGCGCGTGCTTGCCCAAGGTGGACTGGTCCAGCTGCAGCTGCGCCCATTCGATGTCGAGCTGGCGCGCCTTCGACTGCGAGCGTTCCAGTTCGATGAACAGATGGCGCGCCTGGTACTGCGCGTTCACCAGCGACAGGCCGCAGCCCACCAGCAGCGCCGTCAACACCAGATTGATCTTGCCGCTCATGCCGAGCCTTCGGCGATGGATGACGACGATTCGACCGCCGGAATCGGCAGCCGGCGCGCCACGCGCATCACCGCCGAGCGGGAACGCGGGTTAGCGTCGACTTCGGCGTCGGACGGCTTCATCTTGGCCAGCAGCTTGAGTTCCGGCTGCGGCAGGTCGACCGCGCGAATCGGCAAGCGGCGGTCCGGCTGCTCCACATTGGCCTTGGACGCGAAGAAGCGCTTGACCATGCGGTCCTCCAGCGAATGGAAGCTGATGACCGCGATGATGCCGCCCGGCGCCAGACTGGCGTAGGCCTGTTTTAAACCGACTTCCAGGTCTTCAAGCTCTTTATTGATGAAAATCCGGATAGCCTGAAATGTGCGGGTTGCCGGATCCTTGCCCTTTTCCCGAGTCTTGACCGCGCCTGCCACGATGCCGGCAAGCTGTCGTGTGGTCGAAATTGGTTCGACTGCCCGGCGAGCAACAATCGCCTTTGCAATCTGAAAAGCAAACCGTTCTTCCCCATATTCCTTGATAACCTTTTCCAGTGTCTGTTCGGTTTCTATGGCAAGCCATGCCGCCGCCGACATGCCGCGCGTGGTATCCATGCGCATGTCGAGCGGGCCGTCGTTACGGAAGCTAAAGCCGCGCGAGGCGTCGTCCACCTGCGGCGACGAGATGCCCAGGTCGAGCAAAATGCCATCGACCTTGTCGACGCCGCGCTCGGCCAGCGAGGCGGTCATCGTGGCGAAGCTGTCGTGGACGATGGTGAAGCGTGGATCGTCGATTTGTTCGGCGGTGGCGATGGCCTGCGGGTCTTTGTCGAAGGCGATCAGGCGCGCGTTGGCGCCCAGCTTCGACAGGATCAGGCGCGAGTGGCCGCCGCGGCCGAACGTGCCGTCGACGTAGACGCCGCCGGCGCGGGCGCCGTCCAGCGTCAGCGCCAGGGCGTCGACCGCTTCGTCCAGCAGCACCGTGCGATGCTGGTATTCAAGCACCGTTGTTGAAGTCATCACGGAACCTTAGAAAGAGAAATTGGCAAGTACATCGGGGGTGCCGGCATCGAGCGCCTGCTGTTCTTTTTCCGCCTGCTTGGCGGCATCCCAGATTTCAAAATGCGACCCCATGCCCATCATCATGACCTCGCGCTCCAGGCCGACGGCGGCGCGTAGTTCCGGCGCGATCAGGATGCGGCCGGCCGTGTCCATCTCAACGTCGGTGGCATAGCCGAGGAAGATGCGCTGCCAGGCGCGGGCCTGCAGCGGCCACTGGGCGATTTGTTGGCGGTGCTGTTCCCACACGGGGCGCGGGAACAACATCACGCAGCCATCGGGGTGGCGGGTCAGGGTCAGGCGGCCTTCGCACTGGATCGAGAGCGCGTCACGGTGCTTGCCAGGAATAGACATCCTGCCCTTTGCATCGAGATTGATTGCGGACGCACCTTGAAACACGGGATTACCTTTTGACCTCAGTAGGATTAGCGGAGCATGAACAACTGCTTTCCAGTTTCATCTCCCCCGCCGCTAAGTCAGAAGAAATTTCCCACAAAAAGACACTTTTTCACACAGGTGCCCACTTTAGTGGATGGGCGCTGGGCGGTCAAGCGCTTTCAGGCAAACGAAACTGGGATTTTATTAATGAAATTAAGGACTTAGCGCACTTCTTTGAAGCCAGCTAGAAATAAAATAGCTCGACAAATTAAGCACTTATGAAAGACAGTGAATGTGCTACCTCATCTACACACATGTGTATAGACGCACTCAAGTGGTGAAAACGGGCGGGGAAAATAATTGAGGTAAACACATATAGTTGCAACATGTCAATATTGACGTATCTAATTGACAACACGGCAATGAACCGCCATCTGGTACTTAAAAAGCAAGGGCGAGATCGCGGGAGGGTCGAAATGTCGCGCCAACAGCGCGATGACGGGGAATCAACAACTTTATAAACGCTAAAACCGCGTTATCGGGCATCGCCGCTGTCCAGGACAACATTAAAAATCAGGCAACCAAGTTGTCTATACAAATGTTGCGGCCGGGCACCGCGTCGGAAACGTCATTATACGCCGCCGCCAAGGCACAATTCCAGCGTGATTTACGGCAAAAGTCGTGCGAAAACGATATCATAGTCGCAACTTCAGGTGACAAAAGCGCAGCTATGCCGCCCAGGCTTTCGACCGCTCAATCGCCCTTGCCCAGCCGTCCATCAGCGCGCCGCGCTGGTCGGCGCCCATGGCAGGGTCGAAGCGCCGCTCGCAGGTCCACTGCGCGGCGATCTCCCCGCGGGTCTGCCAGAAGCCCACCGCCAGCCCGGCCAGATACGCCGCGCCCAGCGCCGTGGTCTCGGTCACTTGCGGACGCACCACCGGCACGCCGAGCAGGTCGGCCTGAAACTGCATCAGCAGATCGTTGCGGGCGGCGCCGCCGTCGGCGCGCACCTCGCACAGCGGAATGTGCCGGCTCGACGCGGCCACGTCCTTTTGCATCGCCAGCATCAGCTCCGCGCTTTGATAGGCGATCGCCTCCAGCGCCGCGCGGGCGATGTGGGCGCGGTTGCTGCCCCGGCTCAGCCCCACCAGCGCGCCGCGCGCGTACGGGTCCCAGTGCGGCGCCCCCAAGCCGACAAAGGCCGGCACCATG
>DASVTJ010000608.1:0-3155 GCA_036387635.1 Duganella sp. | reverse complement strand
CGCGATAGAGCGCTCGACCGCCGCCTACATGACAGGCAATACGCGCGTGGAGCTGGCAGAATACAAACGCGCCCGCGAAGCGCTGGCCAGCACCGGCAAGGTCGATCTGATCATCCGCGCCGAATTGATACGCTGCGCCGCCCGTGTCGCCTCGCTGGTGTTCGAGGAGTGCGAAGGCTTCGACAAACTGGCGGCCGACGCCAGCCCCGCCGACCGCGCCTACACCGCCTACCTGGCCGGCCGCGCCGGCGCCGCCGATGCCGCGCTGCTGCCTGCGCAGCACCAGACAATAGCGGCGGCGGCCAGCGACACTGCCGCCGCCGGCGCCGCGCAAGCGATCACGGACCCGCTATCGAAACTGGTCGCCTCCGGGGTTCTGCTGCGCGCCAACAAGGCCACGCCGGCGCTGCTGGCCGACGCGGTGGAAACGGCGTCAACTCAGGGCTGGCGCCGGCCGCTGCTGGCGTGGCTGGGCGTACAGGCGATGCGCGCCGAACAAGCCGGCGACGCCGCCGAAACGCGGCGCATCAAGCGGCGCATCGAGCTGATAACCGACAAACCGTGACCGGTCAGGGGGATTGGCCATGGATCGGCAAATCGGCTCTGCTAAAATCGCGCATTCACGCATTCACGCATTCAAGCATTCAATATACTAAAGCGATCATGGCTTATTCCCTCTCCCGTCCTTTGCGCGGGCTACTTTCCACGCTGCTTTCCACCTTGGCGCTGTCGTGCGCCGCGTTAGCGCCGTCCGTCCACGCCGCCGAACGCATCAAAGTCATCGTCGACATCGACATCGGCGACGACATCGACGACTCCTTCGCGCTGGCGCTGCTGCTGCAAAGCCCCGAGATCGACATCGTCGGCATCACCACCGCCTGGGGCGACACCGCCCTGCGCGCGCAACTACTGGAACGCATGCTGCGCGAGACGGGCCACGGCCAGATCCCCATCGCGCAAGGCATCGCCAGCAGCGGCAACCCGCAGCCATTCACGCAGGCGCGCTACGCCATGCGCGGCAAGCTGCCGGCCAGTGTGCCGGCGGTGGACTTCCTACTCGATCAGATCAAACGCCAACCCGGCCAGATCACGCTGCTGGCGCTAGGTCCACTGACCAACGTCGGCGCCGCGATCACGCGCGACCCGGCCACCTTCGGTAAACTAAAACAGGTGGCGATGATGGGCGGCTCGGTGCGCGCGGGCTATCGCAAATCGCAGTACGTACCGGCGAGGCCGGCGGACAAGGAATACAACATCGTCTCCGATGTCGCCAGCGCGCAAAAGCTGTTCACATCCGGCGTGCCGATCGTGATGATGCCGCTCGACTCCACGCAGATCCGCCTCGACGAAGTGGAACGCAACGCCCTGCTCGGCCACGGCTCCGCCGTCACCGACGCGCTGGCGCTGATGTACCACCAGTGGATCGACGCCTACCAGCCATGGTCCAGCAACATGCCGTCGCTGTTCGACGTGGTGCCGGTGACATGGATGATTGATCCCAAAACCTGCCCAACCACGCCGCTGCGCATCGTCGTCAGCGACGACGGCTACACCCGCGAGCAAGCCGGCAAGCCGAATGCGACGGTCTGCCTGGCGTCCGACCAAAAGCGCTTCTTCGACATCCTGATGCCGCGCCTTCTGAAGGACAGGCCATGAGCACCCGCTTGGTGTATTCGACTGAGACCGGCCGCATCTGCCCCGATTGCGGCAAGCCGCTGGCCGATTGCGTCTGCAAGACCGCCGGCAAGACCAAATCCGCAGGCGACGGCAACGTCAAGGTCTCGCGCGAATCCAAGGGACGCGGTGGCAAGACGGTCACCGTGATCAAAGGCTTGGCGCTCGACGCCATGGCGCTGGCGTTGTTGGGCAAACAGCTGCGCAGCGCCTGCGGCTCGGGCGGCACCGTCAAGGACGGCGTGATCGAGATCCAGGGCGATCATTGCGATCTGGTGATGGAAAATCTTAAAAAACAAGGCCACAATCCCAAACGCACCGGCGGCTAGGAGCACTCATGACACCATCGCACAGCGCGGCACTGGACGCCGTGATCGCGGCACTCAAGAACGATTCAAGGATCGTTGGCGTCGCCGCCGGCGGCTCCTTCGCGTCCGCTTCCATGGACGATTACAGCGACCTGGATCTGGTCATCGCCGTCGAGCCTCATGCATACATCGAGGTGTCTGCGGAGCGAAAAGTCATCGCGGCAGGTCTGGGGAAACTGCTGGCGGCATTCACCGGAGAACACGTCGGCGAGCCCCGCTTGCTGATCTGCCTCTACGAATCGCCGCTCATGCATGTCGATTTGAAGTTTGTCAGTCTGGAAGATGCCAGTCGGGGGCGCGTGGAAGACCCGGTCGTCGTCTGGGAAAGGGACGGTCGCTTGTCAGCAGTCCTGCTGCAAGATAAGGCGCATTATCCCGAGCCGGACCGACAATGGATAGAAGACCGTTTCTGGATTTGGACTCACTACTGCGCTGCCAAGATAGGACGCGGCGAGTTGTTCGAAGCGCTGGACTTCCTGTCGTTTATCCGCTCGCAGGTGCTCGGACCATTAGCGCTGTTAGCCACCGGTGCGCGTCCATCGGGCGTGCGCAAGATTGAAACGCTGGCGCCACAATTCGCCGCGGAACTGGAAGCGACGATCGCACAGCACAGCAACGTGTCCTGCATGGCGGCGCTGGAAGCGGCCGTGCGTCTCTATCTCGACTTGTGCGCACCGCATGCCGGCACCTTGCACCGCGATACGCACGCGCGCGGCAAGGTGATGGACTACCTGTTGAAGGTGAAGGCGGCGATCCAGCCCGTCTAGTTACTCGCCGCCGTCGCGGGCGGCGGCTTCGCGCAGTTTGTCCTTCTTGCTCTTGCGCTTGCCCTTGATGCCGCCGTTGACGGTGTCGGTGACCGAATCGGCCGGCGGCGGCGCCAACGTTTCCACCGGCTCGAAGCCAGGGATCTGCTCGCGCGGCAGCAGGATGTCCTGACGTTTTTCGATCAGGCGGAAGTGCTGTTCCGTTTCGGCGCTGACGAAGCTGATCGCCACGCCACTCTCGCCTGCACGGCCGGTGCGGCCGATGCGATGGGTGTAATCGACGGCCGATCGCGGCAAGTCGTAATTGACCACCGCCGGCAATCGCGCGATGTCGATGCCACGCGCG
>DASVTJ010000607.1:0-2658 GCA_036387635.1 Duganella sp. | reverse complement strand
CATCGCGCTGGCGCGGCTGATCAAGCAGAAGCAGCCGAAGCTGTTCGACTTCTGCTTCGCGCTGCACAAGAAGGACCGCGTGGCCGACGAGATCGGCATGCACCTGGCGCCGCAGCTGCGCGCGCCGTTCCTGCACGTGTCCGGCATGTTCCCGGCCGAGCGCGGCTGCATCTCGCTGGTATGGCCGCTGGCCACGCACCCGACCAACAAGAACGAAGTGATCGTATGGGATTGCACCTACGATCCGACCGAGCTGTTCACACTGGATGCCGACACCATCCGCACCCGCATCTTCAGCCGCGCCGACGCGCTGCCGGAAGGCGTGACCCGGCTGCCGGTCAAGAGCATTCACCTGAACAAATCGCCGATGCTGGTGTCCAATCTGAAGACCTTGTCGCCGGCCATGGCCAGCCAGTGGGGGATCGACCTGGAGCAAAGCAAGGCATTTGCCGCGTTGGCGGCCGCCGGCCGCAACATGGATATCGAGTGGGAACAAGTGTTCCATCGTCCGCCGGGCGCGGAGCTCGATGTCGACGAGGATTTGTACAACGGCTTTGTCGGCAAGGAAGACCGCCGCATACTCGACGCGCTGCGCAAGGAAACGCCGGCCAAACTGGCGGCGGCGTCGCCGTCGTTCGACGACCCGCGCCTGCTGGAATTGCTGTTCCGCTACCGCGCGCGCAACTTCCCGGAGACGTTGACCGAAGCCGAAATGGAACATTGGGAGCAGCACCGCGCGGCCCGCTTTTACGATGGCGCCGGTGGCGCGCGCAGCATCGACCAGTTCTTCGGTGAGATCGACCATCTGCAGCAGGACGCCGATGAACGTGCCGAACACATTCTAAGCGAGCTGTACGAGTATGTGGAGCTGATCGCGCCGGCGCAATAGGCCGAGGCTGCGGAGATATCCTCCGAAACACGTCGGGCGGATCAGGCGCAACGCCGTAATCCGCCCGACGTATTTGCGCGGAAATCAGCCGCGATGCAGGTTGATCGCGTCGCGCGTTTCCAGCGCCACGCGGCGCGCCGCCGCAGCGAAGTCCTCGCCCGGCTGCGGCGCCGCATACAAGATCGCCCGCGACGAGTTGATCATCATCCCAGCGCCAGCGGCCGTCCTGCCCGACTTGACGGTGGCCGCGATATCGCCGCCCTGCGCGCCGATGCCCGGCACCAGCAGCGGCATATCACCGACAATCGCCCGCACCTGCGCCAGCTCCTCGGGGAAGGTGGCGCCCACCACCAGCGCGCACTGGCCGTTGGCGTTCCACTTCTCCGCCACCAGACGCGCCACGTGCTGATACAGCGGCTTGCCGTCGACATTCAAAAATTGCAGATCCGAACCGCCGGCGTTGGACGTGCGGCACAATACGATGATGCCGCGCTCGCTCCACTCCATGTACGGCTCCACCGAATCCGAACCCATGTAAGGGCTGACGGTGACGGCGTCGGCGCCGTAGCGGTCGTAGGCCTCGCGCGCGTACTGGCGCGCGGTGGCGCCGATGTCGCCGCGCTTGGCGTCGAGGATCACCGGAATGTGCGGATAGTTCTCGCGCGCATAGGCGCAGATTTCTTCCAGCTGGTCTTCCGCGCTCAGCGCGGCAAAGTAAGCGATCTGCGGCTTGAACGCGCAGGCCAGATCGGCCGTCGCGTCGATGATCTCGCGGCAAAAGTGATAAATACCTTGCGGGTCGCTCTGGAACTGGGCCGGCAGCTTGCCCATGTCCGGATCCAGGCCCACGCACAGCAGGGAGTCGTTGGCCGTCCACGCGGCAGACAATTTGTTGATGAAATTCACGACGCACCTTTTAATCTGTTGCAAACCCTCTATTGTAACGCGCCGCTGCGGGGCTGTTAAAATTTGCCCTCCCCCTAGAACGCTCAGAAAGCATTTCGATGAAACTATCCCAAAAAGTCGCCGTCGTCACCGGCGCCACCCAAGGCATCGGTTTGGCGTGCGCCCAGCGTTTGATCGCCGAAGGCGCCAGGGTCATGCTGGTCGATATCAAGCCGGAGGGCGAGCAAGCCGCCGCCGCGCTGGGCGATCAGGCGCGCTTCTTCAGCGCCGACGTCAGCCAGAAGGCCGACGTCGACGCCATGGTGGCGGCGACGATGGCGGCGTTCGGCCGCATCGATATCCTGATCAATAACGCCGGCGTCACCCACGCCGCCGATTTCCTCGACGTCACCGAGGACGATTTCGACCGCGTGCTGCGCATCAACCTGAAATCGATGTTTTTGTGCGGCCAGGCGGTCGCGCGCGAAATGGTCAAGCAGCAAAGCGGCTGCATCATCAATATGTCCAGCGTCAACGCCGAACTGGCGATCCCGAACCAGGTGCCGTATGTGGTGTCGAAGGGCGCGATCAATCAGCTGACCAAGGTCATGTCGCTGAACTTGATTGCGCATGGCATTCGCGTCAACGGTATCGGCCCCGGCACCATCCTGACGGAGCTGGCCAAGAAAGCCGTCATGTCCAGTCCCGAGGCGCGCAACACCATTTTGTCGCGTACGCCGATGGGCCGCTGCGGCGAGCCGGAGGAAGTCGCTTCGATCGCCGCCTTCCTCGCCAGCGACGACGCCAGCTACATGACCGGACAAACGCTGTATGTCGACGGCGGCCGCCTGGCGCTGAATTACACGGTGCCGGTCAAATAAACC
>DASVTJ010000606.1:0-8036 GCA_036387635.1 Duganella sp. | reverse complement strand
CAACATTGCCGTGGCGACATCGTACAAATCGAAGGACCGCAACACCGGCGAGCAGAAAGAGCTCACCGAGTGGCACCGCATCTCGTTCTTCGGCCGTCTGGCCGAAATCGTCGGCCAGTACCTGAAGAAGGGCTCGTCGGTTTACGTCGAAGGCCGTCTGCAGACGCGCAAATACACCGATAAAGATGGCGTCGAGAAATACGCGACCGACATCATCGCCGAGCAGATGCAAATGCTGGGTGGCCGTCAAGGCATGGGCGACGGCGGCGGCATGGACGACGGCGGCGGTTACGACTCGGCCCCGCCGCAGCAGCGCCAAGCACCGGCCCCGCGCCCGCAAATGGCCGCGCCGGCGCCACGCCCGGCACCGAAGCCGGCGCCGAACTTCTCGGACATGGATGACGACATTCCGTTCTAATCCAGGCAAAATCTTTTTTGTCGATCAAAGCCCGCTTCTTCTGGTGAGAGCGGGCTTTTTCTTTATCCATTCACCATGTTGATTCTGCAGGGGTCGAAACCATACGCGTTGAGTAAAGGTTGTTCGACCGATTATTCTGCCTGGCCGCTCCGGCGGGCCGAAAATAGGGGCTGCGTTATGCAGGTAAATCGGCGACGAGATGAACGGCCGCCAGCCATGCGGCGCCTTAACGATGGCCGGTGCTTCGGCCGGTAACTCGGCCGGACAAACTATCGTAGTTTCCGCGCCTGTCGCGGCAGTGCTGGGTATTACGACTGTCGGTGCCAGGGTGAAATGTAACCGGCGCCGCAGGGGTGGCGGTCCGCGCAGCGACCGCGGCTTCGGCGTTCGGCACCAGCCCCGGCGGCGACGCCGCCGCCGACGGCGACCGTGGTAACGTATTTTAATTTCGGTGCGTGTCCTTGGCGTGCGTCAACTGCCTGATGTGAAACGCCATGCGCTGGTGGCGTTGCCCAGGATGTTCTACAATCGGCGCGATATGTCCGAGTCCGCCCCCGTCAGAAGATCCAGCAAAGCGCCGCAAGCGAAGGCTTTGCTGGCGGCCGCCTGCCATATCGTCGGTGCTGAAGGCGTGGCCGGACTCACGCTGCGCCCCTTGGCGGAGGCGCTGGGGGTGTCCGTAACCGTGTTGAGCACGCACTATGGCAGCCGCGCGGACGTGATCGCCGCCGTCTGCGACGCCGCGCGCGAGCAGGACCAGCTGCTGCTGGCTGTCTGGCGCGACATGCTCGATACCTTGGGCACGCTGTCTCCGGTCATCGCGGCCGAGCTGGCGGAAACCATCCTGGAAGAACTCGCCACACGCCACCGCGCGATATCGACGCTGTATCTCGAAATGCTGCACGCCTGCACCTGGGACACGTCGTTGCAGCCGGCTTTCAGCGCATGGTCGGACCAACGCCGCGTTTTCTGGAACGCTTTTGCCGAGCGCGCCGGGCTGGAGCGGGTGTTGTTGGCTTGCGGCTGGTGGCAGGGCTACATCATTGCCGAGCTGGCTTACAGTGTGGTTTTGAGCCAGGTAGCGTGTTACCGCGTGTTGCGCCGGCTGTGCCTGCGCCGATTGTTCGCCGGCGGCCTGGCCACCAATGCCGACGCCGGCGATAGCGCGCTGTTCGCGCTGCTACTGGCGCAAATGCAAGTGGTCAGCGGCGAACTGTCGGAAGGGGCGCGCGCCGGCCGCGCTTCTTCATGGGCCGCGCAGGCGGCGCGCGCGTGTGGACGGCGGCTCGCGGCGCAAGGCATGAGCGGCTTGACCCATCGCGCCATCGCGGCGGAAATCGGCATCCC
Source organism: Duganella sp. (assembly GCA_036387635.1). GTDB lineage: Bacteria > Pseudomonadota > Gammaproteobacteria > Burkholderiales > Burkholderiaceae_D > Rugamonas. Next base: position 6,271 of record DASVTJ010000606.1, on the reverse strand, counting down.
GCACACCACGCTGAGCTACCGTTATCCGGCCCAGCGCGACCTGGTGATCGCGGGTTTGGAATCCATCATCGGCCACATCCGCCTCGCGGTGGATGCCGACAGCCTACCCGAGCTCCAGCGTTTGCGAATCGAAGGCGACGGCAAGCAGCTGGACCTGGCGCGCGCCAGTTTCGCGGTGGCGATTGCCGCCTCCCGCATGCCGGAACTGGCGTCCTATACGGCCGATATGCGCAGCCGGCGCGGCAACAATTTGGTGAAGGTGTTTATGAAATACCTGCCGCAGGCACGCGGCATTGATGCGCTGTGCGCGCAAGTCATTTCGATGGGCCTGACAGGCCTGACCAATACCGAACCGCCCGGCGAGGAGTCCGATAAAACAGTGGCCGCCGCCTTTGGGGCGGCGGCACACTGGCTCAACATCAAGGCCGACCCTTACTCAGCGTAAGCCCACAGGTCCGTCAGCGCGCTGCCACTGTAAGTCAGCAGGCGGAAGGCGGCTGGCGCGTAGTCGCTGTCGACCACCAGGTAGCCTTCGGACTGGGCCGGCAGATCGCCGCAGCCGGACGCGGCCAGCGACGCCTTCAGCGTGTTCGGCAAGGCCGAGGCCAACACCTTGCCCGACAGCTTGCAGCTGGTGCCGCCAGCCACAATATCGCCGCCGGCGTTGATGCTGAACGCGGCCGCCGCGCCCGACGGCAAGCGCACGGCGTAGCTGCGCGCGATGCCGCTGATGCTGATCACGCTCGACGTTGCCAGATTGCTGTTCAACAGCTCCATTGAGATATTTTGCGTCGGTGCCGGCGTCATCCTCCATGCGCCGCCGGCGTCGCGGCGGTACAAGGTGCTGGCCTGCTCCGCGCTGTTGTTGAGTACTAGCAGACGGCTGCCGTCGGCGGCCGCGTAGTACGTGCCGGCGGAAGGATTAGCGGCATCGCCCACGCTAACCGCGTAGGTACCGGCAGCCAGTTCGGTAACTTTGACTACCGGCCCGGCGACATCGTCGCTGCTGCTGTTGCTGCCGCATGCGCTCAGCAGCACAACGGCCAGGACAATGACAGAACGGTGGATGGCGCGGTTCAGGGGGAGGTTGGTGGCACGGGTCGTGCCGTGGTTTATAGCTTGGTTCATGGCGCGGCTCATTGGGCAAACAGGTCACGCAGACGCAAGCGCAGCCATTGTTGCCCGGCTGGCCGCTGGTCGTAGCCAACCTGCATCGCGGTGACGGAAATCTTCGTCTTGTAGACGACCGCTTCATCTTCCGCCTGATCGGCGGTGACCGCGCCCGGCGGCGAGCCGCTCAGCCCCCACGGCGCCGCGCTGCTGAATTTGAGCGAGTAGGTGTCATAAGTGCCGATGCGGGAGAAGGCCCAGCCCGCATTGGCGGCGACACCGTCAGGAAAGTTGACGTTTAGGGCGGTGCCGATTGGCAGCAGGGGCGAGCTGCCGGCTTTGGCCTGCAGCGCGACAATCAGTTTGGTGGTCAGCTGCGCCACCGTTTTTGAGCGGGCGCTGGCCAAGCCGGTGTTGTCGACGGTATCGGTGCCGGCGCTGAGTGCGATCGACGGAATGCCGCGGCCCGCCGCGAACTGCGCGTTACCGATGGTGCCCGAATTGATCACCACCTTGCCGACGTTCTGGCCTTCGTTCGGACCGGACAGCACCAGGTCCGGTGACTTGCCCCAGCGTGCCTTGGCCAGCACGTCCAGGCCGTACATCGCGGCCATCACCGGCGTGCCGTGCACATAGTTGAAATCGCCGCCGGTGTAGCCGCTCTTGGTGAAGGGGCCGACCGCTGGGGCGCCGGTGGCGGCGGCGCCGTTGTGGCAGCCGCCTTCGGCTTCGATCTGGGTCTTGTCGTTGTCCGGAATGATGGTGGTGGTGCTGTACATGACGATGGCGGCGCTGCGACCGCTCTGGCCGGTGCAGGGCACCGAGACGATGACCGAGTGGCCGGCGGCCTTCAACTCGTCATACAGGGCCTTGATATTGCTGGTCAGGCCGTCATCGTTGGCCAATACGATATTCAGGGCGAAGGCGGGGCTGGCACATAGGGCGAGCGCGGCGCTCATGGCGAAACGTTTCATGGAATCCTCTCGGTTGAAAAGTCAGAGGATATGAGAGTTATATGACAGTGTTATGACAAGTGTACGAAAGATTTCGCGCATTTTTACGCTGTAAAATAACACATGTACGGTTATTTTAAGGGAGTGCTGGGCGTCGCCCATCACGTGGAATACATAAGCAAGAACCGGATAGCCCCGTGCCCGCCGCTGTCCTAAGCTGACATCTCCATCAAGTCAACAGGGAGACAGCATGAACCAGTTAGCGGGAAAAGTGGCGATTGTCACGGGGGCCAGCTCGGGCATCGGCTACGAGGCGGCCAAATTGTTCGCGCGGCAGGGCGCACGGGTGGTGGTGACCGCGCGCAGGCAAGCCGAGCTCGATGCGCTGGTCGCCGAGATCGAACAGCGTGGCGGCGCGGCGGTCGCCTTGGCCGGTGATATCCAGGACGAACAACTGGCACGCGCGTTGGTGGAAGTGGCGGTCGACCGCTTTGGCGGCCTTGATATCGCCTTCAACAACGCGGGGATCGTTGGCGAGACGATGCCGACCCCCGAACTCCCCGTCGACAGCTGGAACACGGTGCTCTCCACCAATCTGACCAGTGCCTTTTTGGGCGCGAAACATCAGATTTCGGCGATGCTGGCGCGCGGCGGCGGCTCGCTCATCTTCACGTCCACCTATGTGGGCTACAACGCCGGCTTCCCCGGCATGGGCGCGTACGCGGCCAGCAAGGCCGGCTTGATCGGCCTGATGCAAGTAATCGCGGTCGAATACGGCGTGCGCGGCATCCGCGCCAACGCGCTTTTGCCGGGCGGTACGGACACGCCGATGGGACGGGCCGCCACCAACACGCCGCAGGCGCGCGACTTTGTCGAAGGGCTGCACGCGCTCAAGCGGCTGGCGCGGCCGGAGGAGATCGCCCACGCGGCGCTCTACCTGGCGTCGGACGCGGCAAGCTTTACCACCGGCACCTGTCTGACGGTCGATGGCGGCGTGTCGATCAACCGTACGTGATCGGCTGCGCGGGCGCGGCGCTATTGCGTATTCTTCGGCGCTGCCGTCGATATTTCGCTACTGTCGCCGCGCGCCAGCGGCCGCTCGTCCAGGCAGACCGTGGCGCCTTCCGGATACTCGAGCGGCAGCGCGACCGGCACCTGTAGGCACACGCTCTGGGTCGGCAAAACGGCCCGCCAGCTTTGAATCAGGTCTCGGTACGCGGCGCCGACCGGGCGGATGTTGCGATCCAAATCGAACAGGCCGAGCGGATTGACGTTGCCATTGTTTTCCCGCAGGGCCGTGTCCCAGTCCACCTGGTCCGTCAACGAATACCACGTGAAGCCGATGATCGGCACGCCGTCGTTGCGCACTCGTAGCACGTTGGCCCATTCCTTGTGCAGCCAGTTCACCGCCTCGTCGCCGCCCGGGCCTTGGTTGAGGTTGGTCTCGGTGTGCATGACGGGCAGGCGGTAGCGGTCGTGATACTGCTGCGTGATGAGCGCGTAGCCGAAGATTTCGCCGGCCGCCGCCGTGGCGCCGTCGGCACTGACATAGTGCTCATTGGTCTGGTAATAATCGTTGCCCATCACGCAGTGGTGTTTTAGATTATTGTTGAGGAAAAAATGGTACTCGGCGCGCGTCATGCCGTTGTCGAGCAGGTACTCGTACATTTCCGAATCGACCCGCCGGCCGTAGTTGAGGTCGAGCGAGAGGAAGCGGCGCGCGTTTCGGCATTCGGCCGGGCTGATCGCATGTGGATCGCGGGCATGATAGTACTCGCTCGATTCGCTTTGAATGAACAGGGCGTCGGGACGCACCAGCAGGATTTCCCGCATCGCCAAAATGTTGGCCTTGACGATGTGCTTGAGCGCGGTGACGAAGCCACGGTCGGTGGTCATTTGCTCGTTCCACCAGCCGTACAAGCTGGAGAACAAGGCGCAGATCGACATCTCGTTGATCGGCGTGTACAGCTGCACCCACGGGTAGCGCGCGGCGAAGGCTTTCGCGTAGCTGCTGAAGAGGGCGGCGAAATCGGGGTTCTGGAAGTTGCCTATCCAGTCCGGCACGCCGAAATGACACAGGTCGGCGATGACGATGATGTTGCGCCGCCGCAGCTCTTGAAAGGTTTCGTCGGCAAATGACCAGTCGTAGCGCTCCGGCCCTAGCCACGTGGTGTGCAGCGGCGGCCCGTAGCGCAGCACGCGGATGCCCAACTGCTGCACCAGGTCGAAATCGGTGCGCCAGTGGCGGTAATGGCCGCACTTGTCCATTTGGTCGACGCGCGTCTTGCCGTTGTCGATGGTGGGGATGCTGTTTTCAATTCCAGTGGCGAACATGAAACCGGTAAACACGGCGTTTCTCCTATGGCGGCGATGCAAATAACGTATCACGCCGTGTCGGCGCCCGGCGCTCGCTTGGCGTCCACCGGCACCCGCACCCGCCGCCGGAGCGGTCCCCGCGTCCTAAGTCCTAATATTCCTGCTTGAGGATTTCGGTGATCTGTCGCAGTTCCTGGATCACGAGCGGCACGAACGTCAGCAGGTCGTTTTCCTCCATCCATTTTTGGGCCTCGGCGCTGTCGGGCGCGATGCCGGCATGCGCGCGCAGAGTTTCGGCTTGGCGGGTCGCGGCGAGCTTGCGGATCTGCATCGCGATGCTGAGGTCCGAGTAGTCCATGTGCAATCCTTCAGTAAGTGCGGATGATCAAAAACGCCATCCTATACAAACCGTCCACGTCCATTCAGTTCTATTCCTATTAGAAATAAAAACGATGGAGCTGGCAAAACGGTTGCACGATGGCAGCGCGAACATACAGGCTAGCTCATCCGAACGATGATGCTGCTGTGAACCCTTACTCGACGTCTGGTCCTCCAGCGCCGATTCGGTCGCGCAGCAGGAAGGTATGGCCGGATGATCGACGTGGTGATCTCCCACAACGGCCGGGCCACCTATCCGGTAATCTATCCAGCTCGTCGCTCACAGCGTTGACAGCCAAAATCGCGGGCTTTGTTGAATAACCCACATACCGCCGCCTGATCAAGGCGTAGCATGAAGACCATGAAAAAATCGCGTCCATTACCATTAACCATCCTTTACTACACGCTTGGCGGATTGCTGTTACTGCTGCTAGCGCTGATCGTCTTCGTGCTCACATTCAACTGGAATCGCGCGCGACCCTATATTAATCAAAAGGTGTCCGAATCGATCGGCCGTGAGTTCGCCATCAATGGCGACCTCGACGTACGCTTCAGGCAGGGCGATCCGGCCGAACCGGGATGGCGCCGCTACGTGCCGCGCCCGCAGATCAGCGCCGCCGACGTGGTCGTCGCCAATCCGTCGTGGACCAGCACCGGCCCGCGTATGGCCAGCATCGGCAATATCGTCGTCGCCGTGCATCCGCTGCCGCTGCTGCACAAAGAGCTGGTGATCAGCAATCTGGAACTGGACAAGCTGGTGGTGGCGGCCCAACGCCGCGCCGATGGCAGCAACACCTGGACCTTCAAGGACAACGGTCCGTCGGAGTGGGAAGTCGATATCCGCCGGCTGGCGTTCCGCGAGGGTAGCGTGCGCTACCTCGACGACGGCATCAAGCTCGATCTGCGCGCCAACGCCACCACGATCAACCCCAACGACGCCGAGGCCAAGCGGGACGGCAATAATTACGGTATGAAGTTTGAACTGGGCGGCACGTATCACGACGCGCCGATCACCGGCGGCGGCAAGGCCGGCGCCGTGTTGTCGCTGCAGGACGAGCACAACACCTTCCCGGTGCAGGCCAATGCCATGCTGGGCAAGAACAAGGTCGCCGTCGAGGGCACCTTGACCGATCCGCGCGCGCTGTCCGGCATCGACCTGAAACTGTCGGTGGCCGGTGCCAGCATGGCCGATTTGTATGCGCTGACCGGCGTGCTGCTGCCGGAGACGCCGGCCTATGCCACCACCGGCCGCATCGGCGGCAAGAAGGAAGGCGGGATCTGGAACTGGACTTACCGCGACTTCACCGGCACGGTGGGCGGCAGCGATTTGCATGGCACGCTGGTCTACAGCCCGCGCAAGCCGCGCCCGATGTTGACCGGCGCGCTGACGTCGAACCAGCTGCGGCTGGAGGATCTGGGACCGGCCATCGGCGCCGAGAGCAACGCCAACAAGGCCAAGCGCGACAAGAAGCAGAACCAGCCGGCGGGCAAGGCGCTGCCGGTGGAACAGTTCA
>DASVTJ010000605.1:0-8141 GCA_036387635.1 Duganella sp. | reverse complement strand
GCGCGCCTGGATCACCGGCACCGCGCTGACGACCTTGGCGTCGGCCAGCGCCGGGTTCGGATCGTTGACGGTGCCGACGATGCGCGTGATGGTCGGGCGCACGTTGATGGTGACGTCGTCGTTGTCGGAAATTTGCGGCGTGACGCTCATGACGAAGCCAACCGGCACCGTCTCCAGACGCGATTCGTACGTGGCGGGCGAGGTCGGCGTGCCGTTCAGGCCCAGCACGGCCGGCGTGACCTTGATCGAGAAGAACACGTTGTTGTCGACCACCTTGAGCAGCGCGGTCTGGTTGTTCATCACGCTGATTTTTGGGCTCGACAGCACTTTGACCTTGCCGAACGACTCCAGCAATTCGAGCGTGGCGGCGATGTTGCCCAGCCGGCTGGTCGGATTGGCGTAGTTCAGCAGGAAGATGCCGGGACTGGTGCCCGGATTGACCGCGCTCGGCAGCGCGGTGGCGCCGACCTGGCCTTGCGTCAGCCGCAGGCCGGAGCCCGACAGCGACGACCAGTTGATGCCCTGCTGGTAGTTATTATTGAGGCGCACTTCGATCACGGTGGCTTCGATCAGCACCTGGCGCTTGGCCGCGCCCAGCACGATGTCGACGAACTCGCGGATTTTCTCGTGCTGGCGGCCGGTGGCGCGCACGGCGATCAGGCCGCCCTCGGCGTTGACGATGACCGAGTTGCCGCGGCTGCCGTCGTTGCGCGATTGGCCGAAAGCGCCGGTGTCGAACGCGGCCGGCATCGGCTGGCCGGCGCCTTGCTGGCCAGCGCCGGTCGGGTTGGCGCCGGGCGCGTTTTGCGGCGCCCCGGCCAGCGGATTGACCGGGTTGTCGGCGACATTGGAGTTGCGCAGCATGTCGCGGATGTTTTTTTCCAGCGTGAACCAGAAGTTATTGTCCGAGCGGTTGTTGACCACGGTGGTCGAATTGTTGCTGCCGTTGCTCGTGCCGCTATTGTTATTGTTATTGTTGTTGGACCCCTGCGACGTCGTCCCGCCGGCCGAGGCGGTGGCGCCGACCGGATTGGAGGCGCCGGAGCCGCCGCCGCCGGTGGTCGAGATCTGCGTCGCGATGTTGACGCTGCTGATGGTGCTGCGCGCGATGTTGACGTAGTCGACCTTGTAATTGCGCCATTCGGGCGTGTCCGGCAACACCGACAACGTGCCGCCGTTGATCTCGTAGCGCATGTCGACCTGGCGCTGGATGCGGCTCAGCAGCTGGGGCAGCGTTTGGTCCAGCGCGTTGAGCGTGACCATGCCCTCGATGCTCGGATGGACGTCGACGTTCAGGCCGGCGTCGCGCGCCAGCGCGAACAGCAGCGACTGCACCGGCACCTTGTGCACGGTGACGCTGTAGGTCTCGATCTTGGCGGTCGGCTTGGGCGGCGGCAGCACCGCGCTTTGCCGCACCGGCTCGGGGATCGATCCGGCCGGACGCGGCGCCTCGCTGACGTGGGCCGGCGAGTTGGGCAGGCTGCGCGTGGCGCAAGCGCCCAGTAACAAACTGCAAGCCACGGGGACGATGGTCATGCCTAATTTATTCATTGTTTCTTCCGGCCCAGGGGGAACGCAGGATGTTGTGCATATGCAATATAGCTAGCATGATCTTACAAATTCTGTCCCACCGCAAGGACGCCGAGCCATATTGCGCCAATTAAAACGCTGAGCAAACACGCGATTGCAACACTGCGCAGCCAGAAATTGCGCGGCCGGCGATTTAACAATGTGCCTTCGATATTATTGTTGCTGTTTCGACTATTGCGGCCGGCGCGGCCACGTCGACCGAACGGCGATTCGCGGATCGCCAGCTTGACGTGGCGCTTGCCGACCACGTCCGCATCGTCGGCGAACGCGGCCAGCAGCGCCTTGTCGGCCAGGATGTTGATTCGGCGAACGATGCCTTCGGATTCGTCGGCGATCAACCGGGCGGCGGCCGCGCTGAACACCGACGGGCCGTCGCGCCCGGCGGCGCGCAGGCGGAAGTCGAGGAACTCGGCCACCAGGTCCGGCGCCATGGCTGGCACGTGGAAACTGTGGGTGATGCGTTCCCGAAGCTGGCGCATGCTCGACAGTTCGAGGTGCTCGTCCAGCTCGGGCTGGCCGAACAGCACGATTTGCAGCAGCTTGCTGCGCGCCGTTTCCAGATTGGTCAGCAGGCGGATCGCTTCGAGCGTATCGAGCGGCATCGCCTGCGCCTCCTCGACCAGCAGCACGACTTGCTGGCCCTGGCCGTGGCGCGCGATCAGGTGCGCGTGCAGGCCGCGCTGCACCTCGTCGACGCGGAAGCCGCGCGTCGGCAGGCCCAGCTCGGCGGCGATGGCGAATTGCACCTCGACCGGGTTCAGGTTGGGATTGACCAGGTAGATCACTTCGATGTGCTCGGGCAGTTGGCTTTCCAGCATGCGGCACAGCATGGTCTTGCCGGCGCCGACCTCGCCGGTGACCTTGACGATGCCTTCGCCGTGGCAGACGGCGTACAGCAACGCTTCCAGGATTTCGCCGCGCGTGTTGCCGGAATAGAAAAATGCCGGATTCGGCGTAATGCCGAACGGCGATTCGCGCAGCTGGAAGTGGTCCTGGTACATAGCGATGGCGCTTAGGCGATGCAGGCCAGGAACGCTTGTTCCAGGCTGTCGGCGCGGTAGTGGGCGCGGCATTCGGCCGGGGTGCCGGCGAAGCGGATCACGCCGTCGTGCAGGATGGCCATGCGGTCGCACAGCTCGTCGACGTCGGCTAGCGCGTGTGAGGTTAGCAGCATGGTGGTGCCGGCCCGGTGCAGGCTGCGCAGTTGTTCTTTCAACAGCGCGCGCGCTTTCGGGTCGAGACCGCTCATCGGCTCGTCCAGTATATAGAGAGGTTTGCGCGCCAGCAGGCACGCGGCCAGCCCAAGTTTTTGCGTCATGCCTTTGGAATAGCCGCGCACGGTGCGCTTGAGGGCGTCCGGGTCGAGATCGAGCGCTTGCATCATCGCGGCCACAGCGGCGGCGTCGTAGCGCAGGCCTTGCAGGGTCAGCAGATAGCGGATGAAGTCGGCGCCGGTGAGGTAGTAGGGCGGCGTGAAGCGCTCCGGCAGAAAGCCCAGCGGCTGGCGGCTGGCCGGGCGGTCATGCGGCTGGCCGAAGATGTCGATGGTTCCGCCGTCGAGCGAGCAGAAATCGAGCACGCATTTGATCAGGCTGGTCTTACCGGCGCCGTTGACGCCGACGAGGCCGAAACATTCGCCGGTCTGTATTTCCAAATTGACACCTTGCAGCACGCGGGTCCGGCCGTAGCGTTGAACGACTTGCTGCAGGCGCAGGGCGGGTACGGTCATGAAAGGGAATAGTGGCCACAGGAAACGAACTACACTGTAGCGCATTCGTGCGCAGAAAGCGACAACCTGCGGCGATAGACAAGCTTTACACCTCGCAACTGCTGTAATCTGAACTAGAATGGCCGCGTGTTGTCGTGCGGCATTAGATGATTAACGAGGGAGCGGGTATGGCAAGGCCGGAGAAAGTCAGGCTGGGAGAAATTCTGGTACAGCAAAAGCTGCTGTCGGAAGAGCAACTGGGGCTGGCGTTGGCCGAGCAAAAGCGCAGCGGGCGCAAGCTCGGCCGCGTGTTCATCGAGAACGGCTACGTGACCGAGGAGCAAATCTCCAGCGCGCTGGCGCGCCAGCTCGACATCCCGTACCTGAACCTGAAGTTCTTCAACGTCAATCCCGAGATCGTCCGCATGCTGCCGGAGACGCAGGCGCGGCGCTTCCGCGCGCTGGTGCTGGAGGATCGGCACGGCACGCTGCTGGTCGGCATGTCCGACCCGACCGATCTGTTCGCGTATGACGAGATCGCCCGTATCGTCAAGCAGAGCATCGAGCTGGCGGTGGTCAACGAGACCGAGGTGCTGGGCGTCATCGACCGGATTTACCGCCGCACCGAGGACATCTCCGACCTGGCGCGCGAGCTGGAGCAGGATTTGGGCGATGTCTCGGTCGACTTCGGCGCGCTGGCGGCCGCCAATTCAAATCTGGAAGAGGCGCCGATCGTCAAGCTGCTGCAATCGGTGTTCGACGATGCGGCCCAGGTGCGCGCCTCCGATATCCACATCGAGCCGCAAGAGGGGCGCTTGCAGATCCGCTTCCGCATCGATGGCGTGCTGCACCTGCAAACCGAGACCGACATCCGTATCGCGCCCTCGCTGGCGCTGCGCCTGAAGCTGATGTCCGACCTCGACATCTCGGAAAAGCGCCTGCCGCAGGATGGCCGCTTCGCCGTGCGGGTGCGCAACCAGCGCATCGATGTGCGTATCTCGACCATGCCGACCCAGTACGGCGAATCGGTCGTCATGCGTTTGCTCAGCCAGGGCGGCGCCCAGCTGCGGCTCGACGCCATCGGCATGCCGCGCTCGCTGGTGGAGAAGTTCCGGGCGATCATCCAGCGCCCGAACGGTTTGGTGCTGGTCACCGGGCCGACCGGTAGCGGCAAGACCACCACCTTGTACTGCGCGCTGTCGGAACTCAATTCGGTCGAGAAAAAGCTGATCACGGTCGAGGACCCGGTCGAATACCGGCTGGCCGGCATCAACCAGGTGCAAGTGAACGAAAAGATCGACCTCGACTTCGCCCGCGTGTTGCGCTCGGCGCTGCGGCAAGATCCGGACATCGTGCTGGTGGGCGAGATGCGCGACCAGGAAACCGCGCAAATCGGCCTGCGCGCCGCCATGACCGGCCACTTGGTGCTGTCGACCTTGCACACCAACGACGCCGTCAGCACGCCGCTGCGGCTGATGGACATGGGCGTGCCGCGCTACATGGTCGGCAGTTCGTTGCAGGCGGTGCTGGCGCAGCGGCTGGTGCGCGTGATCTGCGAAAGCTGCACCTCGCCGTACGAACTGAAGCCCACCGAGCGCGAGTGGCTCAGCCTGGAGTTGAACGACAAGGTCGACAAGGCGCGCTACTTCCACGGCAAGGGATGCTCGCACTGTAATGGTATGGGTTATCGAGGCCGCACCGGCGTCTACGAGCTGCTGGAGATGACGCGCGCGGTGGTCGACGCCGCCAACGATCCCGATCCGGCCCACTTCCTGAAGGTGGCGGCGACGCAGATGGCCGGCGAAACGTTGCGCCGGCACGCGGTGCAGCTGGTGGTGCAGGGCCGCACGACGGTGTCGGAAGCGATGCGCATCAGTAACCAGACCGAGGATTGACGTGCCGTTCTTCGCCTACAAGGCCCGCAACGCGCGTGGCGAACTGATGCAGGGCGTGCTGGAGGCGCCCGACAGCGGCGCCGTCGCCGACCAGCTGTTTACCACCGGCGTGACGCCGATCGAAATCACCGTGACGCACAAGGCGGTCGCCGCCAGCGGCGAAAGCTGGTGGTCGCGGCTGCTGGAGAAGAAGGTCACGTCGATGGATGTGCAGCTGTTCAGCCGCCAGCTGTACACCTTGCTCAAGTCCGGCGTGCCGATCATGCGCGGACTGGCCGGGTTGCAGGAGTCGGCCGTCAGCAAGTCGTTCGGGCGTGTCATCAAGGATTTGCGCGAGTCGCTCGACTCGGGCCGCGAACTGTCGGCCGCGATGCGCCGCCATCCCGATGTATTTTCGCCGTTTTACCTGTCGATGGTGCGCGTGGGCGAGATGACCGGACGGCTGGAGGAAGTGTTCCTGCGCCTGTTCGACCATCTGGAATTCGACCGCGACATGCGCGAGCGCGTCAAGACGGCCACCCGCTATCCGAGTTTTGTCATCATCGCCATGATCATCGCGATGGTGATCGTCAACATGTTCGTCATTCCTGCCTTTGTCGGCGTGTTCGCCAGTTTCAACGCCCAGTTGCCGTTGATGACGCGCATTTTGATCGGCACGTCCAAATTCACCGTGAACTACTGGCCGGTGATGGCGGTCGCCACCGTCGCGGCGATCTGGGGCTTCCGCGCCTGGGTCGGCACGCCTTCGGGACTTTATCAATGGGACAAGTTCAAGTTGAAGGTGCCGGTCGCAGGCAAGATCATCCTCAAGGCGACCATGGCGCGCTTCGCCCGCAGCTTCGCGCTGGCCAGCCGCAGCGGCGTGCCGATCGTGCAGGGGTTGACGGTGGTGTCGCAAACCGTGGACAACGCTTATTTGTGCGCGCGCGTGGAGCAGATGCGCGATGGCGTGGAGCGCGGCGACAGCATCCTGCGCACGGCGGCGGCGGCGGGCGTGTTCACGCCGGTGGTGCTGCAAATGATCGCGGTGGGCGAGGAGAGCGGTTCGATCGACGATCTGATGGACGAGATCGCGCAGATGTATGAGCGTGAAGTGGATTATGAGCTCAAGACTCTGTCCGCGCAGATCGAGCCGATCCTGATCTGCTTCTTGGGTGTGATGGTGCTGGTGCTGGCGCTGGGGATCTTCTTGCCGATTTGGGATCTGGGCAAGGCCGCCTTGCATCGTTGAACGGTGTTCCGTGGTTTTCTTGATAGCTTTTGTGACGGGGATACCACAGGGCGGCAATTCGACGCGTTAGCCAAATGTTCATACGTCGAGGCGCACAGGGTGCCAACCCCCTTGATATAGCCACGTACGCGACAAAAGTTTGCGCTATTTGTTGCTCATTAAAAATTTCTTTACCAATGCTCTGACGCAACGTTTGCGCTTCAAGGTAAAATTACTTTACTTGCTGCAACGATCTGCCGGACCGTTAGCTGCGCCGGCGACAGTTGGTGTGGGCTTCTAGCAAGTGAAAGAGGGGTGCAATCCGCGCCGCCTTTCTAACTTAACAGACGTTTGGAGAGAGTCAATGAACAAGCCAGCACTGCGCGCGATGCGCAAACAGGGCCAGTCGGGTTTTACGCTGATCGAATTGATCGTGGTGATTGTTATTCTGGGCATTCTGGCGGCGACCGCCTTGCCGAAGTTCTCGAGCCTAAGTGGTGATGCGCGCTTGGCTTCGCTAAATGCCGCCAAGGGCGCGCTGGCGACGACTTCCGCGATGGTACACGGACAGTATCTGATTAATCCTTCGCCGACGTTGTCCCTGAACTACGAAGGCACGACGGTCACCGCTTCCAAAGGCTATGCCAAAGCCGATGCCAACACCGCGACCGCCGCTGGCTTGAACGCGTCCGATTACACGATTACCGTTGGTCCCGGCACAGCTAGCGCGAACAAGCCGGCTATCGCGACAGGTGCGATTTTGATTCAGCCGGCCAGTATTGCTAATACGCCAACCGGATTGACTTGCTATTTAACGTATACCGAAGCGGTTGATACCAACACGCCACCTGTGCTAAATATGGTAGGTAGTGCAAACGGCTGCAACTAATCTTCTGGTAACACCGTGGTGGTGACTTGAAAAGATTCGCAATATCAAGGCGCCCTAGCGCCTTGCCTCCTGTTTCGACAGCCGGCTTCACCATGGTCGAGCTGATCACGATGATTGTCTTGATTGGCATCCTCGGCGCCATTGGCGCAGCGCGGTTTTTCGACAACGCCGTTTTCGAAGGCCGCGCCTACGCCGATCAAGCCAAAGCGCTGATCCGCCAAGCGCAAAAACTCGCCATTTCACAGAACCGCCCGGTGTTCGTCCGCGCCGATCAAAACGGCTTTGCTGTGTGCTTTGACGCGACTTGCTCCGCCGATGCCAATCTGGCCAACGCGCCCAGCGGCGCCAACAGCGGCAACTCCCGCACCAAATCCTATTGCCTTCTCGGCGGCACCCACGTTTCCCGCTGGCTGTGCGAAGCGCGTCCGACCAACGTAACCGTTGCCGGTAACGGCTCGTCCACCCCGCAAGTCAACGGATTCTATTTCGACGCCATGGGCCGGCCTTACAACATCAGCAACGCCTTGGGCGCCTCCGACTTCGCGACGATGACGTTGACTTTCACCAGCGGCACCAGCCAGTACCGCGTCGCCATCGCCCGGGAAACGGGCTACGTGTATGCGCCCTGACCGCAAGCGGCAGGCCGGCCTGACGATCATCGAACTGGTGATCTTCATGGTCATCACCGGCGTTGCGTCCGCAGGCCTCATGCTGGCAATGAACATGGGCGCGAAAAACACCGCCGACCCGTTGCGCCGCAAACAAGCCATGCTGATCGCCGAGGCGTACATGGAGGAAGTACGCCAAGCCGCCTTCACGTTGTGCTATCCCGACGACGCCAACGCCACC
>DASVTJ010000604.1:0-10622 GCA_036387635.1 Duganella sp. | reverse complement strand
GTCGACCGTATCGAACCGCACCTTGCGGCCGGTCGGAGCGATACCGAACAGCACACCTTCGTGGGTGCCGTGATAGGTCTTGTAGGTGGTGACGCGGTCGCCTTCGGCGGCCTGCCAGTGGATCACGGCGTGGAAGTCAGGGAAGGCCTGGCGCAGCGCGCCGTACAGTAAGCGGGCGCCGGCCTTGTCGGGCGTACCGCCCGGCTGCGGCGTATGGTCGACGAAGTCGTCGGCAAACAGCCGGTCGAACAGGGCGAAATCGCCGCCACCCTGGACTTGTTCGGTATTGCTTCGGACAATGGCCTTGGCGGCTTCGGCGATGGTGCGGGTATCGGGCACGGTGTTCATTGTGTTCTCCTTCAGGTTGCTGGCTCAGCCCAGTTTGACGAGGTTGACGGCCGGCAGCGGGCCACCGGGGAATTGCTGCAGGGTGCCGCCGACTTCAAGGCTGCCCAGGTCGATCGGGGCGAAACCGAGGCGGTCGGCCAGACCCGCGACCACGCTTTTTGCCTCGCGGTCGTCACCGGACAGGAACACGACACGGCGCCCGCCGGCTTGTTGCGGATCGCTTGCCAGTACCGCGGCAAGCAGGGTATTGAAGCCTTTGACGACGCGCGCGCCGGGCACCAGTTGCGCCAGCACCTGGCTCGAATTGCGTCCGCCAAGTTCTGCCAGGCGATAGCCCGGCAACAGGACCGGGTTGTTGGCGTCAATCAGGATGCGGCCGTTCCAGTCGATCCCATCGAGCGCTTCTTCGAGGCGCGACCAGTTCACGCTGACGAACACGATGTCGGCGGAAGCGGCTTCCAGGCGGGTGCCGGCGCGGCTGCGCGGGCCAAGAGCGTCGACGATCGGCGCCAGCGACTCGGGCCCGCGGCTGTTGCTGAGGATGACGTCGACGCCGGCCGCGACAAGGCGTTTGGCCATGGCTTGGCCGATGGCGCCGGCGCCGATGATGCCGACGGTGCCGGTGTTGACGGGCTTGCTGGTGATGCTGTTGATGGTGGTGCTGGACATTTTGTTCTCCTTGGACAGTGATGGCACTCGGTGCCGCTTGATCCGGCGGGTTGTTGTGAACGCCTGATGAAGTCAGTGTAGATGCTGCTGCGGCGGTGATAAACAGCGCTATCGGTGCCACACTATTCCTTCCGGCGTGATAATCAAGTCAGCTATTGCCGGGCCTGCGAAGAAGCCGGGAAGTCATTACCGGGATGGGTCGATGAGTTGGTGGGCCTGCGCCATCCGGTCGACGGACAGCGCCGCTTTCATGCGTGCCGCTTCCTTTGTGGGGGTGCTGCCGAACAGCCGTTTGAACTCCCGGCCGAACTGGGAATTGCTCTCATAGCCGACCAGCCGGGAAGCGCGTGCCGCGCTGACGCCTTCGTGCAGCATCAGCAGGCGCGCGCGTTGCAAGCGGGTGGTTTTCAGGAACTGGATCGGGGTGGTTTGCGTCACCGCTTTGAAGTGGGCATGGAACGCGGCGATGCTCATTCCCGCCTCGTTCGCCAGTCCCGCCACGTCGACCGCACCCGCATACGCTTCCCGCATGCGGCGCAAGGCTTTTGCGATGCGCTTCATGCTGCCCTGATGGGTGAGGGCGGCGTTGACTGCGGCGCCTTGCGGCCCCGTGAGAACGCGATACAGCAGTTCGCGAACGATGCCGGGTCCGAGGATGGAACCGTTGACGGGACAAGGCAGCACCTGTAGCAGCCGCAGCACGGTGCCGCTCATCGCTTCGTCCAGCGGCAGCGAGCCGCCCATCCAATGTGTAGCGGCGGGAACGTGGCGCACGTCATCCAACGCCAAGGCCAGTTCCGCAGCCAGCTGCAAGTCGATCTGGACCGAGAGACAGGCGACGGCCCCATGCGTGGTTTCGTCGATCAGTGATTCGGACAAGCCCTGCGCGGTCTGCACGAGGTAATGGTGGCGCACCGGATGCATCTGCTCGCCAAGGTTGGCGCGCTGGTGGCCGCCGCACAGGATGAGGATGCTGACCGCACTGCCGGCCCCGCGCGCGCTCAAGGAAGCGACATCGCACAGGTGGACGCCGTCAAGGGCGGACTGGCTGCGCAGGCCTGTCTGCACCAGCGCTTGCGCAAGGCGGGAAATCCGTTCGCTGCTCGATGTGGTATGCGGTTCATGTGGCATGGCGGTTGTGGCGATCAGGTTCGGATGAATACCCCATGCGCCAGGCACTGGGTACAAAACTTATAAGAATAGGCAAAATAAAACGAGGATTTGGTCTATCCCATGCCGGGCCCGCCGACCATACTGGCCACGTAATGCAATGGTGCCGCTCCGACGCTGGGCGACGGACGGTGTTTTTTCCACCTGACAACCGTCAGCCAATCCAAAAAGTAGCCATGTCCAAAGTCCTCGTCCTTTATTACTCGTCCTACGGCCACATCGAGCAGATGGCCCATGCCGTCGCGGAAGGCGCGCGCGCCGCCGGCGCCAGCGTCGACGTCAAGCGCGTGCCCGAAACCGTCCCGCAGGAAATCGCGGTCTCGGGTCATTTCAAGATCGACCAGGATGCGCCGGTCGCCACCGTGGCGGAGCTGGAGCATTACGATGCGATCGTCATCGGCGCCCCGACCCGCTACGGCCGCATGCCGTCGCAGATGGCAGCCTTCCTCGACCAGACTGGCGGGCTGTGGGCGCGCGGCGCACTGAACGGCAAGGTCGGCGCCGCGTTCACCTCGACCGCCACACAGCACGGCGGCCAGGAACAGACGCTGTTCTCGATGATCACCAACCTGATGCACTTTGGAATGGTGATCGTCGGCCTGCCGTACAGCCACGCCGGCCAGATGTCGATCGACGAAATCGTCGGCGGCAGTCCGTACGGCGCCAGCACGATCGCGGGCGGCCAGGGCCAGCGCCAGCCGAGCGAGATCGACCTGAACGGCGCGCGCCACCAGGGCGAACTGGTGGCCCGCACCGCCAACAAACTGTTCGGCTAATCCCGCCTGGCGCCTTGCCGGTCCATGGCCGGCGGGGCACTTGGCGCTTCCCGCCCGTCGCGCTGTCATTCACCGGCAGCCAGTCATACCGATGCCATTATTTCGGTTATCCTTTCATCATTCAAATCGATTGTGAGGATAATGGATATCAGCGAAACCGATTTTCGGCGGATCGACCTCAACCTGCTGGTGACGTTCCTGGTACTGATAGAGGAACGCAGCGTCTCGCGCGCAGCGCAGCGCCTCTACCTGAGCCAGCCCGCCGTCAGCGGCGCGCTGGCGCGTCTGCGCGAACTGCTCGACGACCCGCTGCTGGTGCGCGGCCGGCTCGGCATGCAGCCCACCTCGCGCGCCCTGCAACTGGAAGCCCGGCTCAGACCCGCGCTGGGATCGGTCCATGGCGCCCTGTTCGAGGAATCGCCCTTCGACCCGGCCCGCGCCGAGCATACCTTCGTCATCGGCATGCCGGACTGGGTGGAGATGTGGCTGGCGCCGATCCTGTTCGGCCAGCTGCAACGGCAGGCGCCGTCGGTACGGCTATCGATCGTCAACACCGATCCCTTCCGCATCGCCTCGATGCTCGAGCACGGCGAAATGGATCTCGCGGTGTGCCAGACGGGGGAATTGCCATCCTGGTGCCGGCAACACGTGCTGCGCACAATGCCGTTCAAGAGCGTCTGCGCGCCCACGGGTAAGCGCGGCACCGGCAAGCTCTCGCTGACGCATTACCTGACACTTAACCACCTGGTGATCACCTACCGGAACACCTTCGAAACCCCGGCCGACATCTGGCTGGCCACGCAGGCCAAGCGCCGCAAGGTCACGTTCGCCAGTACCCGCTTCGCCGTCCTGCCTTCCTTGCTGCGCGAACCTGGGACCATGGCCACGGTGCCGGAAGCGATCGCCGTGCGCTGGCGGAGCGAGTACGGGCTGGCGGTGCGCGAGTGCCCGGTGCCGCTCGACGAGGTCGTCGTCTCGGCGACCGGGCTGACGGTGCGCGACAACGATGCTCCGCTACAGTGGCTGCGGGAGGTGCTGCGCACCGCGGCGCAAGACGCGGCGCCGCCACGGCGGTAGCGACGCCACGGCCAATGCAAAAGGCCGTGCAGCCTCGCGGCGTGCACGGCCTTGCCGGTGCGTGGAATCAAGCTGCCTGGCGGATCGCGGGGCGGCTGGCACGGCCGGTGCGGGCATCGATGCTGAAGGCGCCGGCCCCGAAGGCGACAACCTGCAGCAGGCCGCCGGCCATCGCAAAGTTTTTCAGCAGGTGGATCAGCTGGTTCTGGTCACCAAGCGCATTGTGGAAGGCCAGGCCGGTAACGATAGAGAACGCTGCCAGCGCCGCCGCCACCCACCGTGTTTTCACGCCGAGCACCAGCAGCACGCCACCGCCGAGTTCGACCGCCACGGCGGCGGCAAAGCCGAGGGTCGCGAAGGGCAGGCCGACCGACTGGATGTAACCGATCGTGGCGGCGGGTGCTGCGAGTTTGCCGAGCCCGCTGACGATGAAGATGGTCGCCAGCAGGACGCGGCCGGCGGCGGACAGGAAGGCGGTGTTGTTGTCGATTGCGGTTTTCATGGTAAATCCTTTCGTGGGTAGTTTTGTTTGGCCGTCAGTCGGCGGCATGGGATGAATCTTAGGCTCGCCCGATCCATCTTGGAAGCCTATATAAATAGATGTATGCCATCGTTATATTGGATAGGTCTGGATTAACGTCCTAGCCACGCGCACTGCGCCGCCAGAGCATCAGACAATCATTGGATAGAGAAGGGCATTGGCCTGCGTGTTCTGATATGAATGAGCAAAAGATTTGGATGATTCGGTCTTGCCGGGTGTTTTCCCCTAACGGACACTACGATGGCAAACCACACCCCTTACTGGAGATATCCATGTCACAGCACGTCACGTTTAAGACAGGCCTCGATGCACTGCTCACTCCCACCAACTGCGCACTGATCCTCGGGGCGTCTCAGAAAGCGGAATTTAAAGTACGTTAAGACTTGGACAGCGAACGCAGCGGCCTGAGTTCTCAAGGACTGAGAGGTTCCGCTAGTGTGATGAGGCTGGAATCCAGCGATACAACGTCGGTATCGATATCCCCAAATCCGTGGCCACGTCGCGTACGGGCACGCCATTTTTCAACAATTTCTGGCCGACTCGATTTTGCTGTCAGTCATTTTGGGGAGAAGAGAGGAAACGGAAAAATAGTACTTTAAGCCGCACGAATATGGGGGTGTAAGCCCAAATCCCAGAAAATTCCGTCAGCCTTGGGTTGACGTGCAGTGGCACCCAAAATCCCCGCTTCCCGCACCCGTTCCGCAAGCTTCGAGTCGGCGAACTCCTCGAAGGCACGCGAGAACGTTGCCTCAGATGGCAGCTTTTTGCACAGCGAAAAACCACAAATGCGGCGCAGTGCGCGGTCAATGGTCAGGCGCATCTCATTTTCGGGGAATTCGCGCGCAAAGCCGCACGTCGGCCCCGGGGCGGGTATTCCGCTTTTAATGCAGCATACATTCCTCGATCATCTGGCGCATGCGGTCCGCCGCTTCTGGCAGCCGGGCGCGGGAACGGGACAGCGCCAGGCCTATCCGAGGCAGCGGCGGCAGTGCATCATCGACGTCCGCCAGGGGCGCGAGCGAGGACGGCATCCCAGCGGTCGTGCGCACGGTCACGCCCAGCCCTGCAGCGACGGCCGCCCATACGCCGGCCAGGCTCGGGCTCGAATACACGATGCGCCATGGGATGCCGGCGCCGTCGAGCGCCGCGATGGCGGCGGCCCGCATCCGGCACGGCGCGTCGAATGTCACCAGCGGCACCGGGGCACCGTCGCGCGGGAAGCCGCCGCCCTGGGTTGGCCCGATCCAGCGCAGGGAATGGTCGCCGAGCAGGCTCATGTGCGCCGTCCCCGGTCCCGAATGCCAGGCCAGTACCAGGTCCAGTCCGCCATCCTGCAGTCCCATGATCAGCTCGGCATTGCGGCCGACCTTGACCTCGATGCGCACGTTCGGGTGGCTGCTGTTGAAGCGCCCGAGAACGGCCGGCAGCAGGCGCTCGCTGAAGTCCTCCTGCAGGCCGAGGCGCACCGCCCCTTCCAGGGCGCCGCCGGACGCGGCCAGCAACGCTTCTTCGTTGAGGCTGAGCATGCGGCGCGCGTAGCCCAGCAGGACTTCGCCGGCCGGGGTGGGCGCGAGGCCGCGCCCCGCCTTCCGCACCAGCGGTACGCCGACCTGTTCTTCCAGTTTCCTGAGCTGGGAGCTGACGGCCGAGGTAGAGCGGCCGACCCTGTCGGCGGCCTTGGCGAAACTGCCCAGTTCGATACCCATGACAAAGCTGTGCAGGGCATCGAGATCGAGATGGTATCGTGAATTCACTGTCTTGTTTTTCGGGATGGTCTATTCGAAACTTTGCGATTTTCGGAACGATCATCGCGCACTATGATGCGCAAGTCAACTCTTCGCCCATCTTCGCTCACGCATCAAGGAACAATATGGATTTCGGCACCTGGTTCGCTTTCTTCCTCGCCTCGCTCGTCACCGCCTTCCTGCCGGGGCAGGCCATCCTGCTGGCGGTAGCCAATTCCCTGGAGTATGGTCGGCGCAAGGCGCTCGCCAGCTCGCTGGGCAATGCAGTGGGCATCGTGCTGCTAGCGCTGGCGACGCTGGCCGGTTTGGGCCTGCTGCTGCGCGAGCATCCGCTGGCCTTCGATGCCATCAAGCTGTGCGGTGCGCTGTATCTCGTCTGGCTGGGCGTAAGCCAGTGGCGTGCAGCCGGCCGGACGCAGCCGCTAGCGTTTGCAAGCACCACGCCGGGCGGCGGCGCCGGATTGTTCGCGCAGGGCGTGCTTGTGGCCATCACCAATCCGAAGAGCATCCTGTTCTTCGCCGCGCTGTTTCCGCAGTTCGTGGACGCGGGTCAGGGCATGCTGCCGCGCTTTGCCCTGATGACCGCCACCTTCGCCGGCTGCGCGGTGACCGCCCACGTCTGCTTCATCGCCGCCGCGCCGTGGGCGGCCAGCCGCCTGCGTGAGGGCGGGGCCGCGCGCGCGGCGCGGCGGATCGGGGCTGTGCTGTTCGTGGCCGTGGGGCTGGGCATGCTCTTGCTGCCACGGATGGGCTGAAGCCGCCGTTCGGCCGTCGTGGCGTTCCCACGCGGAGTATTATCACGTTGACTATTCGACAAGTGAAGCAAAAATTGCAAGTTTACCCCCCTCTGGTCTGCTTTTGGGGGTGTCTCAGAAAGCGGAATTTAAAGTACGTTAAGACTTGGACAGCAAACGCAGCGGCCTGAGTTCTCAAGGACTGCACGCGTTGATGTGAGAGGTTCCGCTAGTGTGATGAGGCGGGAAGCCAGCGATACAAGGTCGGTATCGATATCCCCAGATCCGTGGCCACGTCGCGTACGGGCACGCCATTTTTCAACAATTTCTTGGCCGACTCGATTTTGCTGTCAGTCATTTTTCGCTTGCGTCCACCCACACGCCCGAGCTGGCGGGCAACTGCCAATCCAGCGTGCGTGCGTTCCACGGTCGACTCGCGCTCCATTTCGGCCAAGCTGGCCATGACGTGGAAGAAGAACCTGCCGGACGGCGTCCCGGTATCGATGACATCGGTGAGGCTTTTAAACTGGACGCCTCGCTTGTGCAGCTCGTTGACCAGATCGACCAGGTTCTTGACGTTTCGGCCGAGGCGGTCGAGCTTCCACACGACGAGGGTATCGTCCTCCCGCAGCATTTCCAATGCCTTGACCAGTCCGGGCCGTTCAGCACGACCACCACTCATCTTGTCGTCGAACAGCTTCTGGCAGCCTGCCTTGCTCAACGCATCAATCTGGAGGTCAAGATTTTGATCGCTGGTGGAGACGCGCGCATAACCGATCAACATGTCGACCTCGAACTCAATCGTTTCATATGCTGCTCCCTCTCGAAACTCATTGTCATGGTAGTAGTTCGAGAATATCATTTCAAGAACTATTTTTGAGAATCGTAACGCCTTGATTTCAGGTGCCGTACCGAAGGCACGACGAGGCCTCTATGTCCGAACTCAAGAACGCATTGCGATCCGGCGATGTGTGGGTCCAGGGCTCGCGCCAGTTCAAGGACTTCGACGAGTACCTGATTCCGGCCGAAAAATTTGCCGCAATGAAGCTCGCTGGCGGCCTATCGCTGGCCGTGGCCACTGACTGTGACCAGTATCTGGCCGGGCGGCTGTCGCTTCTGGAAGAGCAGCTTGCCACGGTCAACCGCCTGGCGGCCGCCAATGCCTTACCCGATGCCGTCATCACGACGCAGTCCGGCCTGAAGATCACGCCGCAGGATACGATAGTCCCGGACACCGCACAGGTTCTGATCGATCAGACGGCAATGCGCCTGCCGTCCATCAAGATCACCGAATTGCTGCTGGAAGTCGACCAGTGGATCGGATTTGCCCGTCACTTCACGCACCTCAAAACGGGCGACGCGGCCGGCGACAAGACCTTGCTGTTGACGGCGATACTGGCCGACGCGATCAATCTCGGCCTGACGAAGATGGCCGATTCCTGTCCCGGCACGACGTACGCCAAGCTGTCCTGGTTGCAGGCCTGGCACATCCGAGATGAAACGTATTCTCCGGCGCTGGCCGAGCTGGTCAACGCCCAGATCGGCCAGCCGTTCGCCGCGCACTGGGGCGATGGCAGCACCTCGTCGTCGGATGGCCAGCGCTTCAAGGCGGGCGGCAAAGCCGAGAGCACCGGCCACATCAACCCGAAGTACGGCGCCGAACCCGGCCGCATGTTCTACACCCACATCTCCGACAAGTACGCGCCCTTCAGCATCAAGGTCGTCAACGTCGGCATGCGCGACTCGACCTACGTGCTTGACGGCTTGCTGTATCACGAGTCCGACTTACGCATCGAGGAACACTACACCGACACGGCCGGTTTCACGGATCATGTCTCCGCGCTGATGCACCTGCTGGGTTTCCGTTTCGCGCCGCGCATCCGGGACCTGGGCGATACCCGGCTTTATGTCCCGAAGGGAGAGGCTAGCTATGACGCACTCAAGCCGATGATCGGCGGCACGCTGAACATCGATCACGTCCGTGCCCACTGGGACGAGATCCTGCGCCTGGCCGCCTCGATCAAGCAGGGCACGGTCACCGCCTCGCTCATGCTGCGCAAGCTCGGCAGCTACCCGCGCCAGAACGGCCTGGCGATCGCGCTGCGCGAGCTGGGCCGCATCGAGCGCAGCCTGTTCATCCTGGACTGGTTGCAGAGCGTCGAACTGCGCCGGCGCGTACACGCCGGTCTGAACAAGGGCGAGGCGCGCAATGCGCTGGCCACGGCGGTGTTCTTCAATCAGCTCGGCGAAATCCGGGACCGCAGCTTCGAGCAACAGCGCTACCGCGCCAGCGGCCTCAATCTGGTGACGGCGGCCATCGTGCTGTGGAATACGGTGTACCTGGAGCGTGCCACCAACGCCTTGCGCAGCCACGGCCGCACGGTGGACGACGACTTGTTGCGCTACCTGTCGCCGTTGGGCTGGGAGCACATCAACCTGACTGGCGACTACCTATGGCAGAGCAGCGTCAAGGTCGGCGTCGGGAAGTTCCGGCCGCTGCGCCCGCTGCCCAAGTCTTAACGTACTTTAAATTCCGTTTTCTGAGACGACCCCATCCTGATCGACCACCAG
Organism: Duganella sp.; assembly: GCA_036387635.1. Taxonomy (GTDB): domain Bacteria; phylum Pseudomonadota; class Gammaproteobacteria; order Burkholderiales; family Burkholderiaceae_D; genus Rugamonas. The sequence continues at coordinate 991 of DASVTJ010000604.1, read as the reverse complement.
CCATTCCAGTTCGCCGGCCTGCGCAGCCACGACTCCCAAACTGTCGTCAACAATGTCGTGGCGCTGGCGAAATCGGCCAAGCTGTTCAACGTTCCAACGCTGCTGACCACGGTGGTGGAGGAGCGCGGCGGCTACCTGATCAAGGCCCTGCAAGACGTGTTCCCGGAGCAAAAGCCGATCAACCGGACGACCATCAATACTTGGGAAGATCCCAAAGTCACCGCGTGGGTAAAGGAGACCGGCAGGAGAAAGATCGTTATTGCGGCGCTGTGGACCGAGATTTGCTTGGCGATGCCGGCGATCCATGCGCTTGGCGAAGGCTATGACGTGTATATCGTGACCGATGCCTCGGGCGGCGTCACGCTCGAAGCGCACGAAATGGCGGTGCGCCGCATGGTCAACGCCGGCGCCGTGCCGATTACCTGGACGGTCTTTGCATCGGAGCTGCAGCGCGACTGGGCACGCGAAGACACTGTGCCCGCGCTGGCGCAGATGATGTTCGAGCACATGGGCAATGTCGGCACCAGCATGGCATGGGAACTGCAATTGCTGGACTCGGCAAAGTCGCGTTAAGCAGCTTTTTTCCGGGCCTGCGCGCTATCCGCGCGGATGGCACGCAGGCCTTGCGACGTTACAGGGCCCCGGCGGCGCGCAGTTCGGCGCCCAAACGGGCGATGCCGGCCTCGCCGGTTTCGAGCGCCGCCGCGCTGGTGTGCACCGAGTAGTAGCCGGTCACCAGCGGGTGCGGATGGGTTGGCGAAGAACCCAGCACGAACTGGGTGTCGCCGCGTGCCACGAAGTCGAGCCGGCCTTCACCTTTCTGGAACACCCCCAGTTCCCCTGCCAGGTGCGCCCCGGCCGTTTCCAGCGCGCCGTCGGCCACCGCCACCCAGGCCACGTCATGCCCGGCCGGCGGCGTGTAGCTCCAGCGCTCGCCATCCTTCAGCGTCACGTGCAGGTAGTTGATCGGCGCACGCGTCCGGATATCGCT
>DASVTJ010000603.1:0-2029 GCA_036387635.1 Duganella sp. | reverse complement strand
GATCATCGGCGCCATCGCCGTCATGCAGCAGCTCGACGCCGACGCCGCCTCCGTGCTGTTCGGCCATATCGACTTCGGCCGGGTCGGCCTGATGGGGCACTCGCAAGGCGGCGAGGCGGTGGTGCTGGTGCCGGAGGTCGTCGCCCTGCCCGGCGTCGCCATCCGCGCCGTGTTGGCGCTGGCGGCCACCGAGGGCGGCGCCACCAGCGGCACGCCGCGCGGCTACGCTTTCATGACGATCTTGCCGGCGTCCGACGGCGACGTCTGGCCGAACGACGGCGCGGTGTTTTATGACCGCGTGCAGCCGGCCCCATTCAAATCGCAGTTGTACGTGCACCTGACCAACCACCAGTTCTACAACCGGCAGTGGCTCGACGACGACAGCCTGTGGCCGGCCGCCGCGCCGACGGCGCCGGTGCTGGCGCGCCACGATCACGAACGGGTGCTGACCGCCTACGGCTGCGCGCTGTTCCGGGCCACGCTGCTCGGACAGGCGACGACCGCCTATCTGGCCGGCGAACTGTTGCCGGGCGGCGTCGCGGCCCAGCACGTGCATCTGTCGTTCCAACAAGCCGACGCGCTGACGGTCGACAACCACGAGGACGGCAACGGCATCGGCATCAACTCCCTTGGCGCGCCCACCTTGCAGCAAGGCGGCATGAGCGCGGACGAGTACCCGTTCCGCCGGGGCGCCTCCGGCGCGTTCAACACCTCGTTCTATGGCGACAGCATCGGCATGGTGGCGCGCGCCGGCGGCAACGGCCGGCTGTTCGTGCAGGACCTGGGCGGCAAGCGCGACTTGGTCAAGCATGACATCTGGATCCGCGCGGCGGAGGTCTTCGGCGGCGGCGCGGCCGACGGCGCGGCCACCGGTTTCCGGCTCGGGCTGCGCGACGCCAACGACACCGAGGCCTGGGTCGATTCGGACGACGTCGGCGGACTGCCGCGACCATTCCGGCGTAACATAGGCACCATGAAAACCATGCTCAAGACGCTGCGTTTCCATTCGGACTGCTTCGCGGCCAACAGCCGGTTGGACTTGACCTCGGTGACGGTCATCCTGCTGCTGTGCAACCGAAGCGACCGGCAAGCGCTGGCCTTTGACGATCTGCAGATCGTCGCAAGTTAAAAATTGAAGGAGACTGTCATGTCCAACGATAGCGGCGCGCGCATCGCTGCCCGTCCACCGTTCCCGGTCGCCCTGCCCGGCGTACGCGCCATCGGCATCCGGCGCGTGCCGTTCCAGGCGCCGAAGCTGGAGCACTTCCAGTCGCGCCTGGCGCAGTACACGCAGGCGATAGAATTCATCGTCGAAACGGATGGCGACGTGCCGACGCGCGACTACGGGCCGGCGCTGTTCATCGGCGACACGGAAATCCACGTAAGCGAGCGCATCGGCAAGACCACCTGGCGCTTCCTGGCGTTCGAGCCGGACCAATTGCAGCCGGGCGCGCCGATCAGCTGGGGCTGGATGAAGGATCCGAAGGACGCCCGCCTGCCGACGAACTTCCGCTATGATTTGAGTTGACGGCACGCCATGCGGCGGCAAGCGTCGATCCTGTCATTAAAGCAAGGTCATGCGGCGACACCGGGAACTGCGCCGGCAAGCCGGCAATATCGCCGGCCACGCGGCCACTGGAGAACAATTTGATGACCTTGACGACGAACCAAACCACCACTCAGGAGCGCCGCGCCGCGCCGGCCCGGCGTTGGAAGGCGGCACTGCCGCTGTTGGGCCTGGCGCTTGCGTGCCTGTCCGCGCATCCGGGCGCGGCGGCCGCCGACGAGACCACTGACAAGCCCGCCAAAGCTGGATCCGGACCACGCGACTGCAGCAGGCCACAATGGCCGCAAGGCGCGCTCGAAGCCAGGCACGGCGGCACCACCGCGCTGGCCCTACTGATCGGCGTCGACGGCAAAGTCGAGCAGTCGAAAATCACCAAGTCCAGCGGCTACGAGGAGCTCGACGAAGCCGCCCGCGTCGGCATTTCCAAGTGCACCTTCGATCCGGGCAAAATGAACGGCAAGC
>DASVTJ010000602.1:0-2656 GCA_036387635.1 Duganella sp. | reverse complement strand
ACAAGATCGTGCCGACCTATTATTACCGTCTCAACGCCGCCGGCGGCATCACCAACGACAGCTGCTGCGCCGATACGGCGTCGGAAAACGTCATGATGGCCAAGCTGATGATCGATTCGGTCAGCACCTGGGCGCGCGACTATAAGGTCGACAGCTTCCGCTTCGATATCATGGGCTTCACGCCGCTGCCGGTGATGCGGCGCCTGCAAAGCGCCGTCAACGCCGCCGCAGGACGCGACATCTACATCTATGGCGAGGCGTGGAACTTCGGTACCGTCGGCAACGACGCCCGCTTCGTGCAGGCGCGCCAGGCCAACATGTACGGCTCGGGCATCGGTTCCTTCAACGACCGCCTGCGCGACGCGGTGCGCGGCGGCGGTTGCTGCGACAGCGGCGCGAGCCTGATCGACCAGCAGGGCTTCATCAACGGCGCCTTCTACGATCCGAACGGGCAATCGACGCAAACCAAGGACGACCTGCTGCGCCTCGGCGACTTGGTAAAGGTCGGCTTGTCCGGCACGCTGCGCGACTACAGCTTCATCGACCGCACCGGCGCGCTGCGCAAAAACGCTCAGATCGACTACTTCGGCCAGCAGGCCGGCTTCGCCGCCAATCCGGCCGAAACCATCAACTACGTCGAAGCGCACGACAACCAGACGCTATTCGACCTGAACGCCTACAAGCTGCCGCAGGCGACCAGCATGGTCGACCGCGTGCGCGTGCAGAACCTGGGCGCGGCCATCAACATCCTGTCGCAAGGGGTGCCGTTCCTGCACGCGGGCCAGGAGATCCTGCGTTCCAAATCGATGGACCGTGACAGCTATGACGCCGGCGACTGGTTCAACAAACTCGATTACAGCTACCAGTCGAACGGCTTCGGCATCGGCCTGCCGATGGCCGGCGTCAACCAGGACAACTGGCCGTTGATGTCGCCGGTCCTCGCCAATCCGCTGATCAAGCCGACCACCGGCGCCATCGTCTACGCGCGCGACGCCGTGAACGACCTGCTGGCGATCCGCCAGGATTCCAGCCTGTTCCGCCTGCGCACGGCGGACGACGTCGCGCAGCGGCTGCGCTTCCACAACACCGGACCGGCGCAGATTCCGGGGCTGATCGTCATGAGCATCGACGGCCAGAATCCGCAGCGCTACGCCGGCGCCAAATACAAATCGGTGGTGGTTCTGTTCAACGTCGACAAGGTGGGCAAGACCATCGCCGTGCCGGAACTGGCGGGCCGCAAGCTGGCGCTGCACCCGATCCAACGCAACGCCGACGGCGGCCGTGGCGCGCGCATCGCCGGCTACGACAGCGCCGGCGGCGCCTTCACGATCGCCCCGCGCTCCACCGCCGTCTTCACCGAATAAACGGCTCCGGGTGGTATAGTCGCCGTGCGGGCGCGAGGCGCCCCGACCGTTCGTATTTCGATCCGAGGAAACCATGATGAAAAAACTGTTCGCTGCCAGCCTGATTTTGTCGCTGAGCGGTGCCGTTCTTGCCGCCGAGCCGACCGTCCAGCAAAGCAAAATGAAAACCTGTAACGCCGATGCGACAGGCAAAAAGGGCGATGAGCGCAAAGCCTTCATGAAGGAATGCCTGAGCGCCAAGCCAGCCGCTGCGGCGTCGGCGCCGGCGCCGAAGTTGACGCAGCAGGACAAGATGAAGAAATGTAACGCCGACGCCACCGGTAAAAAAGGCGATGAGCGCAAAGGCTTCATGAAGGAATGCCTGAGTAATAAAACCTGAGCGACGTCCCGAGCGCCATGACAAAGCCATCCGCCGGATGGCTTTTTTTTGCCCTCGTCCGAGGAGTAACGTAACTGTCGCCCGGCGCCAAGCGGCAGCTCAGCGTAGCCGTAACGCAACACATGCGCCGCACATTCGGGCTTTTTTGCCATTCGTCGCAAAGTTGTCGGCCACGGTGGCGAAGTTCAGTAAAATTAACGTTATCAAAAGAAGTAACCAACAAATAAACGCAAAGTACACGAGGGATTCATCATGCGCCGCACCGCTTCCGCCGCACTTTCCACCACTTCGGACGCGGTGTCGATCCGCGCCGTGGCCACCGTCGCCGCAGTCGTCGCGGCCGTGGCCTCGACGCTGTTGGCGCCGGCGCCGGCGCTGGCGGCCGAATCGACCCGCGCGCTGCCGCCGTTCATCGCCGTCAACGCCAAGGGCGCGTTCGCGATGACGGTCGAAGTGGGCAAGACGCAGTCGGTGGTGGTGCGCGGCGACGAGCGCTTCGTCGCCGCGCTGAAGACCATGGTGGTCGACAACGAACTGCAGATCACCATGCCCGACAAGAGCTACAACGGCGCCAAGGACGATCCGCGCATCACCATCGTGGTGCCGTCGCTGAGCCGCGTGAAGGTAGAAGGCGCCGGCGAGACCATCATCAGCAAGGTCAATACCGACCGCCTCGACATCGGCTACCTGGGCGCCGGCCACCTGGTCGCCAGCGGCAAAGTCAAGTACCTGCGCCTGAACGCGCGCGGCGTGGGCGAAGTCGATACCAGGACGCTGCGCGCGGAGCGGGTCGACGTCAACTTCGAAGGGGTCGGCAATGTCAGCGTCCACGCCACCGATCTGCTCAACGCGGTGGCCAAGGGCATGGGCTCCCTGACCTATTACGGCCGGCCGAAAACGGTCAACAAGTCGG
>DASVTJ010000601.1:0-4553 GCA_036387635.1 Duganella sp. | reverse complement strand
CGTGATAAGATCCCCGCTTTGGCGCCGCGCCGGGTGAACGACGTCGGCGGCCATGCCACCCCGACAGTGCGATCATGAAAAAAACCGTAGCAACCATCCGCGACGTGGCGGCGGCAGCCGGCGTCTCGACGGCCACCGTCTCCAAATTCGTCAACGGCGCCCAGCGCTTCTCCCCGGGGGTCGAGGCGACCATCAAGCAAGTGATCGCGCAGCTGGGCTACCGCTCCAATCCGCTGGCGCAGTCGATGATCACCGGCCGCACCAAAAGCATCGGCCTGTCGGTGCTGGACGTCGGCAATCCCCACTTCACCAGCATCGTCAAGGGCGCCAACCGGGTGGCGCTGGCGCACGGGTACACGCTGCTGCTGGTCGACACCGAGGAAAACCCCGACCGCGAGCGGCCCTTGCTCGAAGCGCTGAGCCGCCGCGTCGACGGCCTGATCATCTTCTCGCGCATGCTCGAAGCCGAAATGGACTGGGTCATGGACCTGGGCAAACCGCTGGTGTACTTCGGCCGGCCGGTGCGGTTGAACCTGCCGTGGGTCAGCAGCGACGACCAGCGCGGCGCCAGCATGCTGGCCAGGCACCTGGTCTCGCTGGGCCACAAGCGCATCGCCTACCTGCGCTTTCCGCGCTCCCGGCGCGACGACGAGCGCCTGGGCGCGATTGCCGAATGCCTGAAGGGATACGGGCAAGAGTTGACGGTCTACGAGGGCAGCGCGCCGACGTCGGCGGAAGGGGAGCGTTTGTGCTCGTCGATCATGCTTGGGGGCGAGCACCCGGACGCGCTGATTTGCTACAACGATCTGATCGCGCTCGGCTTCATGAAGGCGGCGCAGACGCTGGGTTTCAACCTGCCGGCCGACATCTCGGTGGCCGGTTTCGACAACATCGAATACGGCCGGTACACCACGCCGGCGTTGACCACGGTGGATTTGCAGAGCGAGCGCATGGGCGCCGCCGCGATGGAAAAGCTGATCGCCGCCATCGACGGCAAGCCGACCTCCGACACCACGATGATCGAACCGCAGCTGGTGCTGCGCACCTCGATCGCCAAGCGCAACTAACCCGGCAACCCAGCTCCCGGATCAGGCGATGAGGGTGTCGACGCGGGCCGGCGAGATCGGCAGGCGCACGGCGTCGGGCCGCCAGCCGTACAGCACTTCGGTGGCGCCGCCGCAGATGCGGCCCTGGCAAGGCCCCATGCCGCAGCGCGTTTGCAGCTTGGCGCAGCGCCACGTGCTGTGCGTGCGCAACTCGCCGTGGCAGACGTCCTCGCAGCGGCAGACGATGGTGTCGTCGTCGGCCAGCGTGGCCAGTTCCGGGCGCAGCGCGAAGGCGCGCGCCAGGCCGGCGGCGAATTTCCTCCATTGCGCGCGCTCGCCGAAATCGGCGCGCGCCCGCGCCGCCTGGCCGCTGGCGTACAGGCCGGCGATGCGGCCTTCCACCAGCGCCAGATCGACGCCGCCCACGCCCGTGCCTTCGCCGGCGCAGTAAATGCCTGACACCGAGGTTTGCTGCCGGTCGTCCGTTTCGACCACCGTTTGCGGCCCGGCCGAGGCAGGGACCGTGGAAGTGGCAGTGGCGCAGCCGAGCGCCTGCGCCAGTTCCACATTCGGTATCAGGCCGTAGCCGCAGGCCAGGTAATCGCACTGCAGCGTCTTCAGCTCGCGCGCCTTGCCGCGCTGGACCTGCACCGACTGCAGCGTGCCGTCGCCGTGCGCGGCGCGCACGTAGCTGCCGCGCAGATACGGCACGCCCGTGAGCTGGCGCGCCAGCCGCAGCGCCTGCGATATCTTGGACGGCGTGGACAGCAGGCCGACGGCGAAGCGCGCCATCGCCGGCGTCTGCGCCTGCTCGACGATGGCGACGATGTGCGCACCCTTGAGTTTGAGCGTGGCCGCCACCGCCAGCAGCAGCGGGCCGCTGCCGGCCACCACCACCCGCTTGTCCTCCACGGGATAGCCGCCCTTGGACAGCGCTTGCAGGCCGCCGGCGCCGGTCACGCCGGGCAGCGTCCAGCCGGGGAAGGGCAGCAGCCGCTCGCGCGCGCCGGTCGCCAGGATCAATCGGTCGAAACGCAGCGTGTCCGACGTCGACGGCGTTTGCACCCGCAGCTGTCCCGGCTCCGGCGAAAACAGCACCCGCGTTTGCGGCAGGAAGGTGACGTTGGGCGCGTCGCGCAGCGCGGACCACAGCGCTTGCGCGCGCGGGTCGGCCTGTAGACCGGGGCCGCCGCGCCAAATCTGGCCGCCGGCGAGCGGATTGTCGTCGACGATGCCGATCTTGGCGCCGCCGCTGCTTGCGGCATGCGCCGCCGCCAGCCCGGCCGGGCCGGCGCCGATCACCAGGACGTCGTAGTCGCTCCGGCCCATATTGATATTCATATTGACATTCATATTCATGCCGGGCACTCCGGCGCGCCGGTCTGCACACGCATGCCATCGGCGCATAGGGTTTGGCACGACAGCTGGTGCGGCCGGCCGTCGATGGTCACCCTGCATTCCTGGCAGACGCCCATGCCGCAAAGGGGCGCGCGCGCGGCGCCGCCGACCGAGCGGCGCGTGACGGCGCTGCCGGCGATCGCGATCGCGGCGGCCACGCTGATCCCCGGCGCCACGCTGACGGCGCGGGCGTCGATGCGGAGCGTGACGCTGCCGCCGTGTTGTTCTACGTGCTCAGTCATGGAAGTCGGTCATGGAAACGGCGCGGCAGGTAAGGTTTGAAGGGAATGCGGGTGCTCTCGCCTTGCATCTGGCCGGCCAGCAGCTGCGCCGTCGCCAGCGACGTGGTGATGCCCAGGCCCTCGTGGCCGGTGGCCAGCCACAGGCCGCGCCTGGCGGGGTGGGGGCCGATCAGCGGCAGGCCGTCCGGCGTGGCCGCGCGCAGGCCGGTCCAGCAGCGCAGGACATTGAGCTGCGCCAGCGCCGGGGTGAACGTGGTGGCGTGCCTGAGCATTCGTTGCAGCATGGCCGGCTCCACGGCGGTATCGACGGTGTCGAACTGGCGCGAGGAGCCGATCAACACCTGTCCGGTGGGACGCGGCTGCAAATTGAACGCGACCGAATCGCCGCTGGCGGCATGGGCGCTTTTGATGTAGCCCAGCTCCACCAGCTGGTGCCTGACAAAACCGGGATAGCGGTCGGTGATGGCGATGTGGCCTTTTTTCGGCTGCACCGGCAGCTCCGGCAGCAGCGCCACTGAGCGCGAGCCGGCGGCCAGCACGATGTGCCGCGCCTGATGGCGCGTGCCATCGGCCAGCAGCACGCCGTGGTCCTCGATGGCGGCGACGGCGGCGCGCATGGTGACGGCGCCGCGCCGCATCGCGCGGTCGAGCAGGATGCGCGCGCTTTTGGGTGGATAGACCAGGCCATCGCCCTTGACCAGCAGGCCGCCCGCCAGGCCGGGGCGCAATTGCGGCTCGCGCGCGTACAGCGCCGCCGGCGACAGCAGATCGCAGTCGATGCCGTACGCCGACAGCGTCTGCGCCTTGTCGCGCGCGGCGTCCATTTCCTCTTCGTCGGCGGCGACCCAGATGGTGCCGCAGCCGCTGTACTCGTGGCGTTGCGGGCGTTCGCCCACCAGGTCGTTCCACAGCGAGACCGAATATGCCGACAGCGCCAGTTCGGCCGCGTTGTCGTCCATGACCACCAGGTGGCCCATGCCGGCGGCGGTGGCGCCGCCGCCGGCGATGTCCTGCTCGATGATCGCCACCCGCAGTCCGCGCTCGCTGAGCGCGTCCGCACAGGCGGTGCCGACGATGCCGGCGCCAATGACGATCACGTCGATGTTATTCACCGGATGCCCCAGACGAAAGGATCGGTCGGATCGAGGATCAGCCGGGCCTGCGCGTTGACCCAGGCCTTGCCGCGGATGCTGGGGATCAGCTGCTCGCCGCGATAGCGGTAGGATGCTTCGAACACGCTGCCGATGACGCTTTCCTGTTTCCACAGCGCGCCCTCGGCCAGCTTGCCGTCGGCCGCCAGGCAGGCCAGCTTGGCGCTGGTGCCGGTGCCGCACGGCGAACGGTCGTAGGCTTTGCCGGGGCACAGCACGAAGCTCTGGCTGTCGGCGCCGGTGCGCGACGGCGCGAACAATTCGATATGGTCGATCAGCGCGCCGCCGTCGCCGCTGATGCCGGCCCGCTCGAGCGCCGCGCCGACCGCCGCGCTGTAGGTGGTCAGCGCCTCGACGTTGGCGACGTTCAGTTCCAGTCCGTGGTCGGCGACCAGGAAGAACCAGTTGCCGCCATAGGCGACGTCGCCGGTGACCTGGCCATAACCCGGCACGTCGACGGCAACCTGCCGCCGGCTGCGGCGGGACGCGACATTGTCGACGGTGACGCTGCCGTCGTCATGCAGCTGCGCCTCGACCACGCCGACCGGGGTGTCGATGCGGTGGCGGCCGGGCCCGAGGCGGCCCATGAAGGCCAGCGAGGCCACCAGGCCGATGGTGCCGTGGCCGCACATGCCCAGGTAGCCGACGTTGTTGAAGAAGATGACGCCGGCCGCGCAATCGGCGGCGTGCGGCTCGCATAGCAGCGCGCCGACCAG
>DASVTJ010000600.1:0-3175 GCA_036387635.1 Duganella sp. | reverse complement strand
CACTACAACCACGCCGTCGAGCTGCGCTCGGAGATCGCCCAGCGCGCCGTCAAGCGCATCGTCGGCACCGGCGCCACGTTGCGCATGCAAGGCCCGCTGATCCGCCACATCAACGAAGACCCGAAAAGCTGGGCCGAGTTGTGGCAGACCGGCGTGCGCCTGGGCGCCATTCCGTACTATATGTTCGTCGAGCGCGACACCGGCCCGCGCGAGTACTTCGAGCTGCCGCTGGCGCGCGCCCACCAGATCTTCCAGGAAGCCTACCAGATGGTCTCGGGCCTGGCGCGCACCGTGCGCGGGCCGTCGATGAGCGCCTTCCCCGGCAAGGTCGTGATCGATGGCGTGGTCACCATCGGCGGCGAGAAGGTGTTCGCGCTGCAGTTCCTGCAAGCGCGCAATCCGGACTGGGTGCGCCGTCCGTTCTACGCCAAGTTCGACGCCAACGCCACCTGGATGGACCACTTGAAACCGGCCTTCGGCAAGGACAAGTTCTTCTTCGAGGAAGAGGGCGGCAGCCGCAGCGAGTACGCCATCGACGCGCCCGGCCACCGCAAGGTCATTCCGCTGATCTCGGCGCGCCAGGAGGCCACCGCCGCCGCGATCTCGGCCTGCAGCGCCCCCAACGCCGCATAGGTGACGCCATGCCGACCAGTACTCGAAAGCGGGAGGAGGAGCAGCCGCCGCTATCGTTGGTGAAGCCGGCTTCCGCCTTGGCGCCTGCCCCGGTGCCGGCCTTGGCCTTGGCCCCGGCCATTGCCTCGCGGCGGAATGCGTCGGCCGGCGCCGGCGCGGCGCCCGCGATGTCCACCGGCGCCGCGCCCCCGATGTCCGGCGGCGCGGTGTTCGTGCTGGTGTTTTTGCCGTTCGCGCTGGGGCATTATCTGTCGAGCCTGATGCGCACCGTGAACGCCACCCTGGCGCCGCAGCTGGTGACGTCGCTGGCGCTGACGCCGGGCCAACTGGGACTGCTGACCAGCGCCTTCTTCTTCGCCTTCGCGCTGGTGCAACTGCCGGTCGGCATTGCGCTCGACCGCTGGGGGCCGGCCAAGGTCCAGCTGCCGATGCTGGTGTTGGCGGCGGTGGGCGCGCTGGCCTTCTCAGGCGGCCATAGTTTCACCGAGCTGCTGGTGGCGCGCGCGGTCATCGGCCTGGGCGTCGGTGGCTGCTTCATGTCGGCCGTCAAGGCGATTTCGACGTGGATCGCGCCGTCGCGCATGCCGTCGGTGCAGGGCTACCTGATCGCCGTCGGCGGCTTGGGGGCGGCGTCGGCGACCTTGCCGGTGCAGCTGGCGCTGCACTACACCGATTGGCGCGGCCTGTTTATCGGGCTGGCCGTGGCGGCCGTGACCACCGGCCTGCTGATCCGCATGCTGGCGCCGCCGCACCCGCTGTCGTCGCGGCGCGGCCCGGTGCTGGCGGCGATGCGGGAGGTGTACCGCCATCCGGCCTTCCGCGAGGTGGCCATGCTGGTGCTCATTCCGCACACGGTATTCTTCGGCATGCAGGGCCTGTGGATCAGCCGCTGGCTGAGCGACGTGGCGCGCTTTTCCGACGAGGCGGTCGGCTATCTGCTGTACCTGAGCATGGCGGCGATCATTTTCGGCGCCATCGCTGTCGGCATGATCACCGAGTGGGCCGGCCGGCGCGGCGTCAAGCCGATCAGCGTGGCGGCGGCCGGCGTGGCGCTGTTCATCCTGGTACAGATTGGCTTTGTGTTCAACTGGGCGCCGAGCTACCAGACCTTGTCGGTGCTGTTTACGCTGGTGGGCACGGTGACCGGCATCGAGTACGCAATCGTGGCGCAGAACCTGCCCGGCAGCTTGACCGGACGGGCGGCCACCTGCCTGAATTTGTTGATCTTCCTGGGCGCGTTCGTGGTGCAGGCCGGTTTCGGCATGCTGGTCGGCTGCTGGCGCCCGAATCTGCTGCTGCAGTATCCGGCCCAGGCCTATCAGGTCGGCTTCGCGGTGCTGGTGTTGTTGCAGTTGCCGGGATTGTTGTGGTTCGCGTGGCGGCGCTGGAGGCCGCAGGCGTGTTCCGGTAAAATGGACCTCCATTCCGGCAACCCGGCGACCAGCCTTCCATGACGCGATGACCAAAGTTCAACCGGCTAAAAACGCTAGCAACGCTTTCACCGCCCTGCCGCGCGAGTGGCAGGAGTGGATCAAGGATAACTTGGCGCGCTCGTGCAGCCCGCTGGATATGGCCAACAGCATGGCGCGCTCCGGCCAGCACAGCATGGCCGTGGCGCGCGCCGCCATCGACGCGGCGCTGCGCATGCAAGTCGCCGGCGCCAGTGCCAGTGCCGGTGCCGATGCCGGCGATGCTGCCGGCGCCGGCGCGCAGGGCGTGTTCGTGACGCCGCAGCAGATGCCCTTCATCGATATCGAACGCAATCGCATCGCCGCCCCCGACCGCGAGGTCGAAGTGCTGTTCGTGCTCAAACAGCCACAGGTCATCCTGCTGGGCAACGTGCTGAGCATGGAGGAGTGCGACGCCATCGTCGCCCATTGCGGCACGCGCTACACCCGCTCCACCGTCACCGGCGAGACCGACGGCGCCAGCGTGGTGCACGAGGGCCGCACCAGCGAGATGGCGTTCATCCAGCGCGGCGAGGCCGAGGTGGCCGAGCGCATCGAACGGCGGCTGGCCGCGCTGGCGCACTGGCCGGCCGAATGCGGCGAGCCGTTCCAGCTGCAAAAGTACGGCAGCACGCAGGAGTACCGGCCGCATTTCGACTGGCTCGATCCGGACAGCGAGGGCCATCGCAGCCATCTGCAGCGCGGCGGCCAGCGCCTGGCCACGTTCATCCTGTACCTGAGCGACGTGGAGCAGGGCGGCGGCACGGTGTTCCCGGCGATCGGCCTGGAGGTGTTCCCGAAAAAGGGCAACGCGCTGTGGTTCCTCAACACCGACGCCGACCACCAGCCGGACCGGCAAACCTTGCACGGCGGCGCGCCGGTGGTCAGCGGCACCAAGATCATCGCCAACAAATGGTTGAGGCAGGGACGCTACGGTTAGAATGTCGCAGACATCTTAACCTAGGAACTGTATGAGACTTGTGCGTTACGGCCGTCCCGGCAAAGAGAAACCTGGCCTGATCGACGACGAAGGCAAACTGCGCGACCTGTCCGGCGTGATCGACGACATCGGCGCCGAGCAGCTGTCGCCGAAG
>DASVTJ010000599.1:0-2671 GCA_036387635.1 Duganella sp. | reverse complement strand
CACGGCAACGTGCTGGCCGAATCGATCGAGGATGGCTACGACAGCTATCTGGGCCAGCGTTTCCCGGCCACCGACATTCCGCGCCAGGCGCGCGAGCTGTATCTGGCCAACCGCATTCGCCTGATCCAGAACGCCGCCTACCAGCCGGCGCGCCTGCTGCCGCCCGAAAATCCGCTGACCGGCAAAGCCAACGACCTGTCGTTCGCGTCGCTGCGCAGTGTCTCGCCGGTGCACCTGCAATACATGCGCAACATGGGCACGATGGCGTCGATGTCGGTGTCGCTGATCGTCAAGGACAAGTTGTGGGGGCTGATTTCGTGCCACGACGCCGCGCCGCGCCACCTCAGCTTCCACCAGCGCACCGTGTGCGAGCAGCTGGGACAAATCCTGGCGCTGCGCATCCGCAACCGCGCCGACGCCGACCAGCTGCAGTTCCGGCTCGAGGTGCGGCGCGTGATGGTCAACCTGCTCGGCGGGCTGACGCAGGGCGCGGACTTCATCGAAAACCTGCGCAGCGTGCTGCCCGAGCTGCTGCGCTTCGCGCGCGCCGGCGGCGTGTCCATCGTGGTCGACGATCGTCTGATCAGCTATGGCCACACGCCGGACGACGGACAGATACGCGCGCTGGTGGACTGGCTCAGTTCCGACGTCCGCGACGACTTGTTCCACAGCGAGCACTTGAGCGCGGACTATCCGCCCGCCGCCGCCTACACCGGCTCCGCCAGCGGCTTGCTGGCGATGCAGATTTCGCGCATCCACCAGCACTATCTGCTGTGGTTCCGTCCCGAGGTGGTGCATTCGATCGACTGGGCCGGCCGTCCCGAAAAAATCGGCAACGTGCCGGCCATGCTGTCGCCGCGCACCAGCTTCTCCAGCTGGCGCGAGGCGATCCACGGCACCTCGCTGCCATGGCACGGCGGCGAACTGGAGCTGGCGCTGGAGTTTCGCACCGCGCTGCTGGGAATCGCGCTCGAACGCGCCGAGCAGATGGCCGACCTGGCCGAGGAGCTGGGCCGCGCCAACAAGGAGCTGGAGGCGTTTTCGTATTCCGTCTCGCACGACCTGCGCGCGCCGCTGCGCCACATCGTCGGCTTTTCCGACCTGCTGATGGAGGCGGCCGGCAACGACAACCCCGAGCGGCGCAACCGCTTCCTCATCAACATCAAGGAATCGGCGCGGCTGGCCGGCAAACTGGTCGACGACCTGCTCAGTTTTTCGCAGATGGGTCGCGCCGCGCTGCGCCCGGTGCGCGTGCGCATGAACGATCTGGTACGCGGCTGCATCGACAAACTGGCCCCGGACGTGCCGACGCGCCGCATCGAGTGGCAGGTCGAACCACTGCCCGAGATCGTCGCCGATCCGTCGTTCCTGCAGCTGGCGTTGTACAATCTGCTGTCGAACGCCGTCAAATTCACGGCGCAGAGCGATCCGGCGGTGATCCGCATCACCAGCGAGCGGCTGGGCGGGGAAACCGTGTTCCATATCGCCGACAACGGCGTTGGGTTCAACATGGACTACGCGCACAAACTGTTCGGCGTTTTCCAGCGGCTGCACCGCATGGAGGATTTCCAGGGCACCGGTATCGGCCTGGCGAACGTGCGGCGGATCATCGAGCGTCACGGGGGCCGCGTCTGGGCGCGGTCGGCACCCGGCGGGGGAGCGACGTTCTCCTTCGCCATGCCCAGCAACACCGAAGTCAATACAAGAACAAATACCGATAAAGTTTAAGACACGCCTATGTTAAAGCCTATCCTGCTGGTTGAAGACAACCCTCACGATCTGGAGCTGACGCTGATTGCGCTGGAACGCAGCCAATTGGCCAATGAAGTGATCGTCGTGCGCGACGGCGCCGACGCGCTCGAGTATTTGCAAGTACGCGGCGCCTACGCCAACCGCGAGCAGGGCAACCCGGCCGTGGTGCTGCTCGATTTGAAGCTGCCCAAGGTCGACGGCCTGGAGGTGCTGGCCGAAATTCGTGGCAGCGCCACGCTCAAAAGCATTCCGGTGGTGATGCTCACCTCGTCCCGCGAAGAGCAGGACCTGATCCGCAGCTATGAGCTGGGCGTGAACGCCTACGTCGTCAAGCCGGTCGACTTCCAGGAGTTTGTGCGCGCCATCGCCGACCTGGGAATTTTCTGGGCGGTGCTCAACGAGCCGCCGCCCGGATCGCACCGCTACGTCAAGCCGCTGTAGTTAAGCTGCGTAGTTAAGCTGCGTAGTTAAGCCGCAGTAGTTAAGCCGCAGTAGTTAAGCCGGTGGTCGCGTCGCGCTTGCGCAGCAGATGGCGGATGCGTGAACTCAGGGTTTCGGCGGTGTACGGTTTTTGCAGCAGGTTGACGCCGGGCGGCAGCTTGCCGTCGTGCGACAGCACGCCTTCCGCATAGCCGGACGTGAACAGGATCTGCGCGTGCGGCTGTTTGGCGCGTATGAGTTCGCTCAATTCCAGGCTGCTGACGCGCCCCGGCATCATCACATCGGTGAACAGCAAATCGATTTGCACGCCGCCGTCGATCAGGTGTGTGGCCTGCTCTGCGTCGGCGCTGCTCAAGACCTGGTAGCCCAGCGTCGCCAGCATGTCGACGGTGGCCGCGCGCACCGCTTCCTCGTCCTCGACCACCAGGATGGTCTCCACGCCTCCGGCCAGCGCCGGCAGCGGGGCCAGGTGCGCCGG
>DASVTJ010000598.1:0-1771 GCA_036387635.1 Duganella sp. | reverse complement strand
GATCGCCGGCGGCGACCCCAAACCGGTCGACGACAAGCAGCTGGCCAATCTCGATAGCGCCGATCCGGTCTATAACCGCGAGCGCACGCGCGCGATTTTGCTGCGCAACGGCGACCTGTTCGAGCGTGACCTGAAAAGCGGGAAGCTGACGCAAATTGTGCGCGGCACCTCGCCGGCCGCCGATCCGCAGTACACAGCCGACGGCGCCGGCGTGCAGTTCCGCGTTGGCAGCGACTGGTTCAGCTGGAGCCGCGCCGAACGCCTGGTGTCGCCGGTGGCCCTGCTGCGCACCGCCAAGGACCCGGACGCCGCGCCCGACGCCAGCGCGCGGCGCGACTTGCAACTGCGCCTGTTATCGACGCTGGCGCGCGTGAAGGAAGAACGCGATGCCACCCGCGAGCACCGCAACGAGGAGCGCGGCGCCGACCCCACCCGCGCCCCGCTGCCGGTCTATCTGGGCGAGAAGGTCGCCATCGACACCAGCGTGCTGTCGCCGGACGGGCGCTACCTGCTGGTGGTTACCAGCGCCAAGGACGGCGACAAGCGCCGCGTCGGCAAGCTGCCGAAGTACGTCACCGAATCGGGCTACGAGGAGACCGACGACGAACGCAAACGCGTCAGCGACGAAGGCCCGCTGCCGCAGCAACTGAAACTGATCGAACTGGCGACGCGCAAAGTCACCGATCTGTCGTTCGATGCCCTGCCCGGCATCGGCGTCGACCCGCTGGCCGCGATGCGCGCCGCCCGCAAGCTCGATCCGCTCAAGGGCAATCGCGGCCTGCGCTTTGAAAGCGGCGACGAATCGATCCGCTGGAGCGACGACGGCAAGCAAGTGGCCGTGATGGCGCAGGCGATCGACAACAAGGACCGCTGGATCGCCAGCGTCGATCTGGCCGCCGCCAGGCTCAAGCCGGTACACCGGCTGACCGACACGGCGTGGGTGAACAACCGCGGCAACGGCTTCGGCTGGCAGCCGGACAACAGCACCTTGTGGTACCAGTCGGAGGAAAGCGGCTACGCCCACATCTACCTGCAACCCGCCGCCGGCGCCGGGGCCGGCAACGTGCCCGCAGCGGCGCGCGCGATCACCTCCGGCAAATGGGAGGCGAGCAACGTCGAATGGTCGGCGGACGGCAAGACCGCCTACTTCCTGTGCAACCCGAAACTGCCGGGCACTTACGAGGTGTGCTCCAGCGCCACCACGGGCGGCACAACTAGCGGCACAACCAGCGGCGTGAAGGAACTGACGTCGCTGGGCGGCGTGGAGAGCTTCGCGTTGTCGCCAGACGGCCGCAAGCTGCTGGTGCGCTACTCGAACGCCTACATGCCGGCGCAAATCGCCACCGTCGACAGCACCGGCGGCGCCGCCAGGCAGCTGACCGACACCCGCAGCGCCGACTACAAGGCGCGCCAATGGATCGCGCCGCAAATCGTCGCGGTGCCGTCGACCCACGGCGCCGATCCGGTGTGGGCCAAGCTGTATCGTCCGGCCACGCTGGAACCGGGGAAAAAATATCCGGTCGTGATGTTCGTGCACGGCGCCGGCTATCTGCAGAATGTTACCCAGCGCTTCCCGGTGTACTTTCGCGAGCAGATGTTCCACAACCTGCTGGTGGAAAAAGGCTACATTGTGCTGGACATGGATTACCGCGCCTCGCTCGGCTACGGCCGCAACTGGCGCACCGCGATCTACCGCCAGATGGGACACCCGGAGCTGGAGGACTACATCGACGGCGTGAACTGGATGGTGGCCAACCACCAGGGCGACGCG
>DASVTJ010000597.1:0-2611 GCA_036387635.1 Duganella sp. | reverse complement strand
CGTCCAGCGCGACCTGCTGCCGCTGGTCGAGGGCACCACCGTCAACACCAAGTACGGCATGATCCGCACCGACCACATCCTGTTCATCGCGTCGGGCGCGTTCCACCTGGCCAAGCCGTCCGACCTGATCCCGGAGCTGCAAGGCCGCTTCCCGATCCGGGTCGAACTGGAGTCGCTGTCGATCGCCGATTTCGAGCGCATCCTCACCAGCACCGACGCCTGCCTGACCAAGCAGTACGAGGCGCTGCTGGCGACCGAGAACGTCAAGATCGAGTTCTCGCCGGAAGGCATCACCCGTCTGGCGGAGATCGCCTATTCGGTCAACGAACGCACGGAGAACATCGGTGCGCGCCGGCTGTACACGGTGATGGAAAAACTGCTGGAGGAACTGTCGTTCACCGCCAGCGAGGACGGCGGCAAGGTCATCGCGATCGACGCCGCCTACGTCAACGAGCGTCTCGACGCGCTGGCCGACAACGAAGATCTGTCGCGTTACGTGCTGTAAACAAGGAGGCAGGCAATGGCCAACAAGGCATTGGCGACGCGGCAGAAAATGACAATCCGCGTCGAACCATCACAAAAGCCGCCGCGCAACCCGGTGGCGCTGGCGGCCAAGGCGCGCGCCAGCGGTGCCGGTCCGCACGCCAAACCGGTGTCGGCCGAACGGCAGGCCGCCAAGCGCCTGCTGGCCAAGGCCAAGCTGACGCCGGACCCCGAAGAATCTTGAACCGTCAGCGGGCGCCTGTGGTGGCGCCCGCTCTCGGGCGATATGCCATCGTCGCCCACATCCGCCGCTTGTCCTATTTAAATGTTCCAAGAACCACTTTTCAGCACGGCAAGTACCGTGCTACGATACCTTTCGCGCGCTGTCTAGCCGATTTGTCAAGGTTCGTTCATGAGTTCACCGGAATTGCTGTTGCAGGTGTTGCGCACGCAAATGCGCGCCGCCGGCGTCACCTACAAAATCCTCGCCGAGCGCATCGCCATGAGCGAATCGAGCGTCAAGCGCATGTTCGGCCAGCAGGATATGTCGCTGTCGCGGCTGGCGCAGATCTGCAAGGCGGCCGGCGTGGCGCTGGAAGATGTGCTGCGCGGCGCCGCCGACGCCACCCCGCAAGCCGACGCGCTGACGCTCACACAGGAAAAATCGCTGCTGGCGCAACCCCACTTGTTGCTGATGGCGATCTGCTGCCTGGGCCACTGGACCGTCGAGCAGGTGCTGGAAACCTACGACCTGACCGAACCGGAATGCATCCTGTTGCTGGCCGAACTAGACCGCCTTGGCGTGATCGAACTCAAACCGATGAACCGCTACCGGCTGCGCGTGTCGAACGCGTTTCGCTGGCTGCCGGACGGGCCGGTGCAGCAATTCTTTCGCGAACACGCGGTCAGCGATTACTTTGGCGGAAGCTTCGACGGCGCCGGCGAAACGCTGCTGTGTCTGCCGGCCAGGCTGTCGCTACCCAGCGCGCAGGAACTGGTCGGCCGCATCCAGCAGTTGGCCGGCGAACTGGCGCGCCTGCACCAGGGCGACCGCAAGCTAGCGCCGCAGGAGCGCGACGGTTTCACGTTGCTGGTCGGTTTCCGCTCGTGGGAGTTCGCGGCCTTCACCGCGCTGCGGCGGGCGTCGACGGCGCCACGCTAGACTTGCGCCGCACCCCTTCCACACCCCTCCACACCCCCTTCCACCCTCCACGCCGACATCGCGCCGATAGCAAAAAGCTAGTCGGTTTGAATGTTGCACCAGCCATACATAAACGGCGGTTTTGACGCCGGTCAAACAAGTTGCCCTCAAATTTTGTTTCATCCGGGTAATACATCAGGTATCGTCGGCTTATCCGCTGCGGACACCATGTTCACTTTCGCCAGCGGCCACAGCGGCTTATCTGACAGGCAAGTTGGCGGCATAAACAAGTACTTGGCATCTTTGATATCCATAGCGCTCCAGGCGCCGATGGGTTTGCAAGCGATCACCATCTGTGCCAAGAGTCGAGGTTTTCATGACATCCACGCGAGCACCACGCAACACCACCGCGATGCTGGCCTTCGCCCTGCTCGCCGCCCCGGCCTGGGCGGGACGGCCGCTGATCACCGAAGACGCGGGCGACGTGTTGGAAGCGGGCCGATGCGAGATCGAGAGCTATGTGGCACGGTTCAACGATCCCGCCCTCACCTTTCAATGGGCGCAGCTCGGTTGCGGCACCGGCTTCAACACGCAGTTGGCCGCCGGCGCCGGACGGGAGAAAACGCACCCCGGACATGTGACGATCGTCGCCGCCGGCGGCAAAACAACGATTCGCAAGCTGAGCGAGGATCGGGCCGGCATCGCCCTCGCCTACGCCACGCTCGGCGGCAAGCACAGCGACCATCTCCAGCATCAGGCGAGCGAAATCAAAGCCGTGCTGACCGTCCCCTATCGTCAATGGCTGTTGCACGCCAACGCCGGCTGGGTCCGCAACCACGCCGCCGATGCCGACAGGACCATCTGGGCACTCGCGCTCGAGCGGCCCCGTGCGTTCGGACCGATCGATCTGATGGGCGAAATCGTCGGCGACGACCGCGGTTCGCCTTTCGCCCAAGTCGCCGCCCGCTGGACCGCCATTCCGGGGCG
>DASVTJ010000596.1:0-4343 GCA_036387635.1 Duganella sp. | reverse complement strand
CTCAACGGCAAAATCTGCGCCGCCGCCACCGCGCTGGTGGTGCTCAGCCTCGCCGTCACAGCCACCGTGATCGGCATCCGCAGCAGCGCCAGCGCGGAGGCGGCGGCGATGGAACTGGCACGCACCTCGGCGCGCGAAGTGTCCGACGCGCTGCAGGCGCGCATCGCCACCAATCTGTCGGCGGTAATCAACCTGGGTGGCGCCATGCGCGCGACGCGCGCGGCCAAGCTGCCGCTGACGCGCGACCAGATCAACGAGATGGTCAAGGCCACCCTGGCCGGATCGGAGGATTTGATCGGCTCCGCCGTCACCTGGGAGCCCGACGCGTTGGACGGCAAGGACGCCGAATTCGCGGGCAAGGCGCCGCTGTACGACGCCACCGGGCGCTTCATGCCTTACTGGACCCGCACCAGCGGCGGCGGTGTCAAGGCCGAGCCGATCGTGTTCGACAGCGCGCCAGGCGCCAACGACTGGTACGACATTCCCAAGCGCTCGGGCAAGGTGTTCTTCACCGAGCCGTATAGCTATCCGATCGACGGCAAGCCGGTGTTGATGGCGTCCTTGGTGGCACCGATCATGATCGAAGGCCGCTTCCAGGGCGTGGCCAGCTCCGATTTCATGCTGACTCAATTGAGCAAGATCCTGGCGCAGCTGAAAACCCTCGACGGCGCGAAACTGAGCCTGATCTCCAACGGCGGCCTGTACGCCAGTAACCCGTCGCCCGAAAAGCTGGGCAAGAGGGCCGACGACGTGCCGGCCGAGGCACTGGCGCGGATACGTCAGGGACAGCCCTACGAATACGAGGAGCAGGGGCTGGTGCATCTGTTGCAACCGCTGTTCATCCACGCGGAGACGGCGCCTTGGTCGGTGCAGCTGACCTTCCCGAAAAGCGTGGCGACCGCGCCGGCGCGCGAACTGCTGTTGTACACCTTGATCGTGTCGGTGATCTGCGCGGTGGCGACGGCCTTGATCCTGGTCGGCGTGGTGTTCCGCCTCACCGGCCCGCTGCGCGTGCTCGGCGAGCGCATGACGGCGCTGTCGAGCGGCGACGCCGATCTGAGCGTGAAGCTCGATGTGGTGGGCAGGGATGAACTGGCGGTGATCGGCAACGGCTTCAATCAATTCGTCGGCAAGATCCACGATGTGCTGGTGCAGGTGAGCGCGAGCGCGGAGAACGTCGCGCGCGGCAGTTCGGAAATCTCACACGGCAATGCCGACCTGTCGGCGCGCACCGAGCAGCAGGCCAGCGCGCTGGAGGAAACCGCCGCCTCCATCGAGGAGTTGACCAGCACCGTCAAGGAGAACGCGGAGAACGCGCGCCAGGCCAATGAACTGGCGGGATCGGCGTCGGACGTGGCGCAACGCAGTGGCGCGGTGGTGTCGCAGGTGGTGGCGACGATGGCGTCGATCAACGCGTCGTCGAACCACATCGTCGACATCATCAGCGTGATCGACGGCATCGCCTTCCAGACCAATATCCTCGCGTTGAACGCGGCGGTCGAAGCGGCGCGCGCCGGCGAGCAGGGACGCGGCTTCGCGGTGGTGGCGTCCGAGGTGCGCAACCTGGCGCAGCGCAGCGCCGCCGCCGCCAAGGAGATCAAGGCACTGATCGACGATTCGGTCGGCAAGGTGGCAGAGGGCAGCCGGCTGGTGGACGAAGCCGGCGGCACGATGGACGAGGTGGTGGCCAGCGTGCGCCGCGTGACTGAAATCATGAGCGAGATCACCGTCGCCACCGCCGAACAAAGCGAAGGCATCGCGCAGGTCAATCAGGCGGTGGTGCAGATGGACGGCGTGACGCAGCAGAACGCCGCGCTGGTGGAGCAGGCCGCAGCCGCCGCCGAAAGCCTGCAAGAGCAGGCGGCCCACTTGGCGCAAGCGGTCAGCGTGTTCAAGCTCGATCGCGGCGCGGCGTCGTCGGTGGCGCTTATGCCACCTGCCGCTTAGCGGGCCAGCACCACCTCGATGCCCATCTCGCGGTAGGGCGCCAGCAGCGCGTCCGGCACATCGGCGTTGACGATGATCGCGGCGACGCTATCCATCGGCGCGATCTGGAATGGCGATGCGGTGTCTAGCTTTTCCGGCGACGCCAGCACCACCGTTTTGCGCGCCGCCGCGGCGATCGCGCGTTTAAGACCCGCCTCCTCATAATCGCCGGTGCTGATGCCTTGCTGCGGGTGTAGGCTGCACACGCCCATGAAGTAGATGTCGGTGCCAATTTGGGCGATGGCCTCCAGCGCGCTCGGTCCCATCGTGACGATCGAATGCTTGAACAGGCGGCCGCCGATCATGATCACGTCGATCAGCGGATGGTCGGCCAATTCGACCGCGATGCTGGGGCTATGCGTGACGACGGTGCACTTCAAGTCCGTCGGCAGGTGGCGCGCCAGCTGCACGGCCGTGGTGCCGCCGTCGATGAACACCACCTGGCCCTTGCCGATCATGGCGGCCGCCGCGCGGGCGATGGCCGGCTTGGCGTCGCTCGATATCTGCTGTCGCTCGGCGAAATTGCCCATCGCCGGTGAAGGGGGTAGCGGCGGCGCCAGGGGCAGGGCGCCCCCGTGCACGCGCTGTAGCAAGCCTTCGCCCGCCAGCTCGCGCAGGTCGCGGCGTATCGTATCTTCCGACAACCCTAATTCCTCGCTCAATGATTTGGCGACGATCTGACCGTCCTGTTTCAGGCGGGACAGCAGCAGTTCTCTACGTTGACGTGTGAGCATGGTTTGCACGAATTATCTTGATGTTGCACGATAATGCATGATATCGTAAAAATACGCAATCAAGAGATGAAGGAATCCGCCATGCCCGAAGACCGTATCCGCATTCACAAAGTCGAAACCCTGTCCGACGACTGGTTCGTGCTGAAAAAGACCACGTTCGACTATCGCCGCAGCGACGGCACGTGGCAGCGCCAATCGCGCGAAACCTACGATCGCGGCCACGGCGCCACGATCCTGCTGTACAACCGCGAGTTGCGCACGGTGGTGCTGGTGCGCCAGTTCCGTTTTCCCGCCTATGGTGATCACCATGACGGCTTCCTGATCGAAGCGGCGGCCGGCTTGCTGGACCAAGCCTCGCCGGAAGTTCGCATCAAGGCCGAGGTGGAGGAAGAAACCGGCTACCGCATCGGCGAGGTGACGAAGGTGTTCGAAGCGTTCATGAGTCCCGGCTCGGTGACGGAGCGGCTGCACTTTTTTGTCGCCGAATACGATCCGGCCTCGCGTCCCGGCAGCGGCGGCGGCCTGGCGGAAGAGGGCGAGGACATCGAAGTGCTGGAGCTGCCGATGGAGCGGGCGATGGCGATGATGGCCTCCGGCGAAATCGCCGACGGCAAAACCATCATGCTGCTGCAATACGCCGCGCTGCACCTGCTGTGCTGAGCGGGGTATAGGGTGGTTGACACCACTAAGCGCCATACTTTTTGCGTACTCTCAATCGAGAAAGGGGTATAAAGTTCTAGAGTGTTGGATGCGTCTAGTTTCCGCAAAAGTTTTGAAGGAATTTTGCACTGGCCACCCCATCGCGGCGAGTGCTATTCGTCATTGGGCGCAGGAAATGACGGTGTCTAGATTAGGCAGCTTTAGCGATTTACGCGGCCGGTTCCCCAGCGCGGATTACGTGCCACCTTTCACGGTGTTCAATCTTGCTGGCAATAAGTTCCGACTGATTGCGACAGTTAATTATACGACTGGGTCTGTTTTCATTCGCTCCGTGCTAACTCACGCCGAATACGATAAATGGACCAAGCGTTACCGGCAGGGGAAAATATTGCCATGAATATTCTTGTTGAAAACATCGATGGTATTGCACTCGAAGCGGCTTGGACAGAATTTGATCGTCTTGTCCGACTGCGGCCGATCGCAAGCGAGGCCGACTATGATCACGTCGTTGCAGTGATGAATCGCGTGCTCGACGTGATGGGAGATAATGAGCGACACCCGTTAGCAGGACTGTTGGAGCTGCTGGCTGAAATGGTGAGTGACTACGATAAGATTCACTACCCACTTGAGCAACTTTAGAAAGCAGTTGATGCGCAGTCTCAGCAGTGTTTTTTTACCCTTCATGGTAGCTGCAATCAGTGCCGGCCACGCTGGCGCGGCGGCCATCTCAGGCAACGCCAAGGCTGGCGAGGCGGCCTTCAAGAAGTGCGCCTCATGCCACCAAGTCGGACGTTTCGCGCAGGCCGGCTATGGCCCGCAGCTGAACGGCATCATCGGCCGCAAGGCTGCGACCACGATGGACTTCAAGTACTCTGCGGCGATGAAGAAGTCCGGCATCGTCTGGACCGAGCAAAAGCTGGCCGAGTACATGCGCGCGCCGCACGACATGGTGCCGGGAACCAG
>DASVTJ010000595.1:0-3405 GCA_036387635.1 Duganella sp. | reverse complement strand
TTGTCGTAGTGGTGTTTCAGGCTCTCGCTGTAATCCTGGCGCTCGTCGCCGAACAGTTCGCGATAGCCGTCGATCCACTCGCTGTCGGCGATCAGGCGGTCGAAATAATAATGGCCGCTTTCATGGCGGAAGTGGCCCAGCAACGTGCGGTAGTGCTCGTGCATCTGTTCGCGGGTGCGTTCGCGCTGGGCCGGGTCGGCCTCGGCGATGTTGAGCGTGATCAAGCCGTTGTCGTGGCCGGTCATCACCCGCTCGCCATCCGGACCGTCTTCCAGGAACTGGAACGCCAGGCCTGTTTCCTCGTCTTCCTGCTTGGACACCGGCGTCAGGTGCAGCGAATACAGGGAGTACAGCAGACGGCGCTTGGCCGATTCCAGCCGATGCCAAAACAAATGGTTCTTTTCGGTGGTCAGCGTAGGGATGACAACGGTCAACTGGCACGAAGCGCACAGATCGTTTTCATCGTCGGCGTCCAGCATCCAGTTGCAAACGTGCTGGTGGGCATAGTTGGCGCATTGTTTGTAGACGCGGCCGACATCCTTTTTGTTCAGGCTGCGCCACGTACCTTCTTCGAGCGGCTCGAAACTGCTGACGACACGCTGGTCCGGCTGATAGCCGAGCATGCTATCGCAGCTGAAGCACAGGGTATTTTCAAAGAAGACTTGTTGCTGGCATTTGTCACAGTGGAAGGTTTTCATTATTCGCAAGAAGAGGTTGGTTGGTGCGATGGCCGAAGGCCCGCTTGCCCACATCATAGTCCGGCGCGGCATCCCGTTCGGTTAGCCAGCGCGCATTAGCGCGATCATGAATGCGACGCCGATACGGCATGCATTTCTGTACGCAAATGAATATGTGCAAAGTTAATGTCAACGTTACAATGCCCTTCCGCACCGCGCCGGTGATGATCGACCAACCGACTTGCCATGACAGCCACTGCCGCCCTGCCCGATGCCACTTTTTTCATCGCCCTCAATGCCGGCTCCGGCCACTCCGAGACCGAGGAGCGGCGCACGACGATTGAAACGGTGTTGCGCGCCGCCGGGCGCCAATTCGAGTTGACCGTCATCGATCAGCCGGACACCATCGACGCGATCGCCGGCAAACTGGCCCGACAGGCCGCCGACGCCGGCGGCGTGCTGGTGGCGGCCGGCGGCGATGGCACGATCAACGCGGTGGCGCATCAGGCGATCGTGCATGGTTGCGCGTTTGGCGTGCTGCCACAGGGCACCTTCAATTATTTCGGCCGCACCCACGGCATTCCGGAAGACCTCACCGAGGCGGTGCACGCGCTGCTGGCCGCGCGCGTCCATCGGGTGCAGGTCGGCGTCGTCAATGACCGCGTGTTCCTGGTCAACGCCAGCATCGGCCTGTACCCGGAGCTGTTGGAAGAGCGCGAGGCGGACAAGAAGCAGTTCGGCCGCAGCCGGCTGGTGGCCGCGCTGTCGGCGCTGAAAACCGTGCTGAGCCCGCATCGGCGCCTGCGCCTGGTGCTGCAAATCGACGGCAAGCTGCAGCGCCTGCGCACCGCTACGTTTTTTGTCGGCAACAATCGCCTGCAAATGGAACAGGTCGGCATCCCGCCGCTGAGCGCCGCGCTGGAAGACGGCCGCCTGGCGGCGGTGGCGCCGCGCACCAAAGGCAAGCTGGGCATGTTATGGCTGCTGTTGCACGGGGCGCTCGGCCGGTTGGGCCGCATGGACCAGGCCGACGAGCTGACCACCTTCAGTTTCACGCAGATGGAAGTAAAGGTGAAGACGCGCACCTTGGCGCGGCGTCGCAAGGTCAAGGTGGCGACCGACGGCGAAGTGACGTTCATGGACAATCCGCTGGCGTTTCGCGTGATGGACGGGCAGTTGCTGTTGCTCAAGCCCGATCCGCAGGAACAGGCTGTCGAGCCGGCGGCGGACCAGGCGCCGGCGTTCGCGCCCGGGCTGGTCGACATTCGCTAGCGGCGGGCGACAAGCGCCCGCACAGGCAGACGTGCGGCCGTCAATCGTCTTGCGCGCTGGTCGCCAACGCCACGATCGCGGCGCCTGCGGCGACGATCAGCAAGTCTTCAATCAGTCCGCTGCGGGTCTGGCCGATCTCCGCGATCGCTTTCTTGCGGCCGGCGAGCGTCAGGTAGGCCATCGGCACCGCCGTCGCCACCGCGACCGCGGCTCCCGCTTTCTCACGCCCCTTTGGCGCCAGCGCCGCACCGGCGATTCCGGCGCTGGCCACGCGCGCCAGCAATCCCAGAAAAACGGTGCGGTCCGGCGCGCTCTTCATTTTGTCGCCGAACAGTTCCCCGGCGCCCATGGCGATCGCGCCGTATTTGAATAGCGGGCGGTCCAGCAGGAATACCTCGCCGGGCGTGCGGCGGTTGGCAAGGCGGGCCGCAGCGATGGTGGCCATTGGCGTCATCGAGCGCGCGCTGGCGACGGCGCCGATCAACACGGAAGCGAGCAGGCTGTGAATTTTCATCTGTACTGACTCCTGAATAAGTGAACCGGGCGAAGCGCGTCGCCCGGGTGAACGTGGTCGTTGTTCAAGCGATGGAGTGACTAGCGTGACTATACGCCGCAAGGAGCGGCCGCACGATTGGCATACTCGTCGGTTACCAGCCGGGAAAGCGCGGCGCCTAACATTGGATGCGCAGGGTGCGTGCCTGTGTTGCGCGCTGGCGTGCACGCCAAGGGCGCACCGGCTTAGCTGGCGTCGAGCGGCGTGACCGTGACATTGACCTGCAACGACTGCTCGCCGCCGCCCAGCACGATGCCGCGCATCGGCGTGACGTCGCTGAAATCGCGCCCCCAGCCGGTGACGATGTGTTCGTGCTGTACGAGGCAGCTGTTGGTCGGATCGAAGTCGACCCAGCCCAACGCCGGATCGTACACCGACACCCAGGCGTGCGAGGCGTCGGCGCCGATCAAGCGCGGCTGGCCTTCCGGTGGATGCGTGAGGAGGTAGCCGCTCATGTAGCGTGCCGGCAGGCCCAGGCTGCGCATGGCGCCGATCATCAGCTGCGCGAAGTCCTGGCACACGCCACGGCGCCCGCGCAGCACTTCCTCCAGCGGCGTCGAGATGTCGGTGGCGTCGTTGTCGAACTCGAAGTCTTCGAAGATCCGGTGCGTCAGGTCGAGCGCGGCGTCGAGCAGCGGCCGGCCGGCGCTGAAACTGTCGCGCGCGTAGTCGGCCAGTTCCGGACTGAGGCCCACATGCGGCGACGCGTACAGGTACTGGCAGGCCTCCAGGGTGGCGTCGCCACGGTCGCGTTGCATCAGGTCGCGCACCTGCTCCCACGGCTGCGTGTTGGCGATGCCGGCGAGCGTGGGACGCGGGTACAGCGCCAGTGTCGACTCCACATGCACCAGCAGCATGTTGTGCGGCGCGGTGATGCTGAAGTGGCGCGTCAGGTTGCCGAAG
>DASVTJ010000594.1:0-11466 GCA_036387635.1 Duganella sp. | reverse complement strand
GTGGCGGACCTGGCGCGCAACGGCGTCGACGGCCTGGCGCTGGCGCTGGAACACGACTACGACCTGATCGTGCTGGACGTGATGCTGCCGCAAATGGATGGCTGGGCGGTGCTGGCCAGGCTGCGCGAGCGCAAGCACACGCCGGTGCTGTTCCTGACCGCGCGCGACGACGTCGCCGACCGCGTCAAGGGGCTGGAGCTGGGCGCCGACGATTACCTGGTCAAGCCGTTCGCCTTTGCCGAGCTGCTGGCGCGCATCAAGACCTTGATGCGGCGCGGCCCGGTGCGCGAGGCCGACGTGGTGCGCGTGGCCGACCTGGAGATCGACGTGCTGCGCCGCCGCGTCACGCGCCAGTCGCAACGCATCGAGCTGACGGCCAAGGAGTTCGCGCTGCTGCACCTGCTGGCCAAGCGCCAGGGCGAGGTGCTGTCGCGCACGCAGATCGCGTCGATGGTGTGGGACATGAACTTCGATTCCGACACCAATGTGGTCGACGTGGCGATCCGCCGCCTGCGCGCCAAGGTCGACGACCCGTATCCGCTCAAGCTGATTCAAACGGTGCGCGGCATGGGTTACCTGGTGGAGGAGCGCGCGTGAACGACGCGCCGGCTGCGCGCAGGATGCATCCGACGCGCAAGTCCGGGCCGTTGTCGCTGACCGTGCGCGTGGCGCTGCTGCTGTCGGCGGTGGCGGTGGCGACGTTTCTGGCCGTCGGCGCGTACCTGTATCAAACCCAGGCGCGCCAGATGGCCTACCGCGACGACGTCGAGTTGATCGGCAAGGTCATGCAGATCCGCCGCATTCTGGCCGAGTTGCCGTCGGTGCAGGCGATCACGCAAAACAACCGGCCGCTGGCGGACGCGCTGTTCGGCCACAACGATTTCATGCTCAGCGTGCGCGGCACCGACGGCGCGCCGCTGCTGCGCACGTCGGTCACGTCGCGGCCGCTGCCCCAGGTCGAGAGCGTGCCGCCGCAGCGCGCGCTGACGCTCGACGACGTCCACGACTGGACCCCGGCCGTCGGCAGCGGCCGCATGGTCAGCGCGCTGGGGCTGGTGGGCGCGGCCGGCCAGCCGGTGCAGATCACGCTGGCGCGCGAGCGCTCGGACCGGCTCAAGGTGTTGCGCGGCTACGCGGCCGACCTGTTGGTGTCGCTGTGCGTGGGCGCGGCGCTGGCCACCTTGCTCGGCTACGTGATCGTGCGCCACAGCATGCGGCGGCTGCGCTCGGTCATCGGCAAGGCCAACGACATCAACACCAGCCGCCTGAACACCCGGCTGTCGCTCGACGACGCGCCGGTCGAGCTGCGCGAGATGGGCCAGGCCTTCAACGCCATGCTCGACCGGCTCGAGGACGGCGTGCAGCGCCTGTCCGGCTTTGCCGCCGACCTCGCGCACGATCTGCGCACGCCGGTCAACACGTTGATGGTGGAAACCCAGGTGGCGCTGTCGCGCCCGCGCACGGTGCAGGAGTACCAGGCGCTGCTGGCCTCCAATTCCGAGGAATACGAACGCCTGGCGCGCATGATCGAAAACACGCTGTTCCTGGCGCGCGTCGACAACGCCCAGCTGGCGCTGCGGCGCGAGCGGCTCGACGTGCGCACCGAGTTGCAGCGCATCCACGACTACTTTGAAATCCTCGCCGACGATGTCGGCGTGCGGTTGACGGTGGCGTCGCCGCCTTTGCGGGCCGAGGCCGATCCGGTGCTGTTGCAGCGCGCCGTCAGCAACCTGGTGTCGAACGCGATCCGCCACACGCCGGCCGGCGGCGAGGTGGCCTTGTCGGCGCGCGAGACGGCCGACGGCATCGAGCTGGCAGTCAGCAACACCGGTCCCGGCATCGCCGCCGAACACTTGCCGCATATTTTCGAGCGCTACTACCGCGCCGACGCCGCCCGCTCCGACCACGCGCACTCGGCGGGGTTGGGCCTGGCGATCGTGCGCGCCATCATGGAATTGCACGGTGGAAAAATCTGGGTGGACAGCACAGCCTCTTCCGGCACGACCTTTTTCCTGTTGTTTAGAAAATCAAAAAATAGTTAAAAAAATGCTGTCGATTTGGTGCGTGCCGCTTCGTCGTGGGGGTAGAGTGAGACTACTCACTCGGTTTAACCACCTCAAGGAGATCATCATGACCGCACAGGTAGAACCCGTCCCCCAAGACATGCACACCGTCACGCCGCACCTGGTGTGCGATGGCGCCGCCGCCGCCATCGACTTCTATAAAAAAGCCTTCAACGCCGTCGAGACCGCGCGCATGCAGACGCCGGACGGCAAGATCATGCACGCGATGGTGCGCATCGGCGACTCCAACGTGATGCTCGTCGACGAATTCCCCGAATACAACAGCGTCGGCCCCAAAAAGCTCAACGGCAGCCCGGTGACCTTGCACGTGTATGTGCCGAATGTCGACCAGGTGTTCGAGCAGGCGGTCGCCGCCGGCGCCAGCGTCCGGATGCCGGTGGAAAACCAGTTCTGGGGCGACCGCTATGGCAGCGTGGTCGATCCGTTCGGCCACAACTGGTCGCTGGCCACGCACATCAAGGACATGTCGCCGGAAGAAATGAAAGAGGCAATGCAGTCGATGAGCCCCGAGTGCGGGGCGCCATCATGAGATTCATGGTCATCGTCAAAGCCACCGAGGATTCCGAGGCCGGCAAGATGCCCAGTGCCGAGTTGCTGACGGCTATGGGCAAGTTCAACGAGGAACTGGTCAACGCCGGCGTGCTGCTGGCCGGCGAAGGACTGCAACCGAGCGCCAAAGGCGCGCGCATCCGTTACGAGGGCAGCCGGCGCACGGTGATCGACGGCCCGTTCGCCGAGACCAGGGAGCTGATCGCCGGCTTCTGGCTGATCCAGGTCAAATCGAAGGAGGAGGCGATCGAGTGGATGAAGCGCTGCCCGAATCCGTTCGACGTGCCGTCCGAGATCGAGATCCGCCAGGTGTTCGAGATGGAGGATTTTGGCGAAGTTGCCACGCCCGAGCTCGTTGCGCAGGAAGAAGCCTTGCGCGCACGCTTGTGATGCTGCTACCTTAGTTATATCCCAAGCGCGGCATCGACCGCGCGCATCGGATGCCACTAAGCTAACGAGGAGCCTGCAATGGAATTCATGGTACTGCGCCGCGCCAACCAGAGCACCGAGCGCGGCGAGCAGCCGCCTTCGCTCGAGCCGGGCGTTTTTCTGCGCCCCAGCACGGAGGCGGTGCGGCTGACGCGCCGCGACGGCGCCTGGACGCAAAGCGACGGCCCGTTCCCGCCCAAGGAGTTGATCGCCGGCTTCACGCTGGTCGAGGCGGCCTCGCGCGAGGATGTCATCGAGCAGGTGCGCTGGTGGCCGCTGTTCGACAGCGGCGCCGTCTATGAAATCCGTGATCCCGGCTGCGCCGGCGATTGCCACAGCTTCGACCAGCGCGGCACGGTGCTGGGCAACGTGCCGCAACGCGACGTCGCGCTCAAGCGTTATGTGGTCTTTCTGCGCTCCGATATCGAGGCCGAAACCGACGTGATTCCGCCGGCCGAGGCGATCGACCGCATGAACGCTTGCAACGAGGCCGGCGTGCGCGAGCGCGTGCTGCTGGCCGGATCGGGCCTGCGCGGCACCGGCACCGGCGCGCGCGTGCACTTCGCCAATTCGAAGACGACCGTGATCGACGGCCCGTTCACCGAGGTCAAGGAACTGATCGCCGGTTACTGGATGCTCCAGGCGCCATCGCGCGAGGCCGCCATCGAATGGGCGATGGCCTATCCGTATCCGCATCCGGGCGACCTGACGCTGGAGATCCGCGAGGCGTGCGAGCGCCTCGAGCAGCAGGAATTTACGCCCGAGATGCGCGCGGCCGAGGAACGCCTGCGCGCCGAACTGCTGGAGGCCGGCATGCGCGGCGCCTTCGGCAAGAAAAAACGTGGCCTCTGACGTCGGTCGCATCGTCGAGGCGGTATGGCGGATGGAGTCCGCCAAGATCATCGCGGTGCTGGCGCGCATGCTGCGCGATGTCGGGCAAGCCGAGGAACTGGCGCAGGACGCGCTGGTGCAGGCGCTGGAGCGCTGGCCCGCCACCGGCGTGCCGGAGCAGCCGGCCGCGTGGCTGACGACGGTCGCCAAGAACCGCGCGCTGGACGTGCTGCGGCGCCGCCAGCTGCATCGCGACAAGGAAGCGGCGCTCGGGTACGAGATCGAGGGCCTGCTACGGGACGCCGCGCCGGATCTGGAGGCGGCGGTGGCCGACGCGCTGGAAAACGACATCGGCGACGATTTGCTGCGGCTGGTGTTCGTCGCTTGCCACCCGGTGCTGCCGACCGAGGGCAGGGTGGCGCTGACGTTGCGGCTGCTGGGTGGCCTGAGCACCGGCGAGATCGCCCGCGCGTTCCTGGTGCCGGAAGCGACGGTGGCACAGCGCATCGTGCGTGCCAAGCGCACCTTGGCCGAGGCCAAGGTGCCGTTCGAGGCGCCGCGCGCGCACGAGCTGGAGCAGCGGCTGGCGTCGGTGCTGCAGGTGATCTATCTGATTTATAACGAAGGCTATTCCGCCAGCGCCGGCGCCGACTGGATGCGGCCGGCACTGTGCGAGGAAGCGCTGCGCCTCGGACGCATCCTGGCCGGGCTGGCGCCGCGGGAGGCCGAGGTGCATGGCCTTGTGGCGCTGATGGAAATCCAGTCGTCGCGCGCCCGCGCCCGCGTCGGGCCGGGCGGCGAGCCGATACTGTTGCTGGAACAGGACCGTTCGCGCTGGGATCAGTTGTTGATACGGCGCGGCTTGTCGGCGCTGGCGCGCGCCGAGCGCACCGGGCATGGGCTGGGGCCGTACGGCGTGCAAGCGGCGATCGCCGCCTGCCACGCGCGCGCCAGGCTGGCGGCGGACACCGATTGGGGCCGCATCGCCGCGTTGTACGACGCGTTGTCGCAGCTGATGCCGTCGCCGGTGGTGGAGCTCAATCGCGCGGTGGCGTTGTCGATGGCGTTCGGACCGGAGGCCGGGCTGGAGGTCGTCGACGGCTTGATGGGGCTGGCGGCGCTGAGGAACTACCATTTGCTGTACAGCGTGCGCGGCGACTTTCTGGCCAAGCTGGGACGCGACGACGAGGCGCGGCGGGAGCTGGAGCGGGCCGCGCAACTGACGCAAAATGATCGTGAGAAGACGCTGCTGCTGGCCCGCGCCGCCCAGCTCGGCAAGCAAGGCCACGGGGAAAACATGACGCCGTAGGTGTCACCGTGGCGGTTGGGCTTGGGCTTAGGCTTAGGCGGTCAGCGTCGCTTCCAGCACGCGCACCAGCGCTTCGATGCCGTCGGCGTCGGTCTGGTCGAAACGGTTCGGCAACGGGCTGTCGAGGTCGAACACGCCGACGATCGCGCCATCGGCGCCGCGCACCGGCACCACCAGCTCGGAGCGCGAGTTGACGTCGCAGGCGATGTGGCCCGGAAACGCGTGCACGTCCGGCACGACAATCGATTTTCCTTCGACCACGGTGGTGCCGCAAACGCCGCGCCCCTTCTTGATGCGGATGCAGGCCGGCTTGCCCTGGAACGGTCCGAGCACCAGCTCGTCACCTTTGAGGAAATAGAACCCGGCCCAGTTCAGGCCCGGCATGCTGTTGAACACCAGCGAGCTGAAATTGGCGGTGTTGGCGATCCAGTCGCTTTCGCCATGCACCAGGCCCGTTAATTGTGAGCGTAGGTCGTCGAACATGGCGATTTTCGCGGCCGGGGTATCGGTGCTGTAGGCGGTGTCGCTGAGTGTGAAAGTCATAATATTTGGTTCAAGGTGGTTTGGTGAAGCGCGGGCCGGCTTCGATCAGGGCTATATGGTAGCGCAAGCGGACCGTACGCGCAGCCGGTGGTGCGGGACCGGGCCATGAAGGGCCTAAACGCCTGAGGCGACACGCGTCTCTCCTACGCTAATTGTAAGCAGTCTCCGATGGCGCGGCGCGGCTATGCAGGCTACTCTTGTCGCAGTGCGCCACGACTTGCGCCGCGACTTTTATGCGGCACGTCTTTTACCAGAGAGAAAACGGAAAATTTATGTCAACCAGAAAAAAGAACGCAGACCTACCGCGTCACAGCAAGCAGCAGGAGACGAAAAACGAAGACCGGCAAGAACCCAGGCACGAATGTAAGCCAGACCCCAAGCCAGACCCCAAACCAGACCCTAAGCTGAATCCCCGGCCGGACCCCCGGTATCGAGGCTGCGAGGGCGCGCCGATGAGGCCCAGCCCTTCGATGCGGACGCTCGACCTGACGGCCATGCTGATGATCGGTGACGAACACGTTGTCATCAATAGTGAGGAAGACGAAAACGTGGATTTCATGGCGGAATTTATCGATCCCTGATGAAAGTGCGCTGCCTGACAGACGGGAGCATATGACGGCGACAGAATCGGCTATTGCTATTCGAAAGCCTGCTTATGTCTGCCTCGATGTCCGATTTGGTGGTTGTCCGTAAAGAAGGCCTGTATTGTGTGCCCGGCCAGTTTTACATCGACCCTTGGCGGCCGGTGGACCGGGCCGTGATCACGCACGCCCATGGCGATCACGCCCGTGGCGGCCATCAGCACTATCTGACGGCCGCCACTGGGGTGAACGTGGTGAAGTCGCGCCTGGGCCCGATCAATATCCATGGGCTGCCCTACGGCGAGCGCATCGTGCACAACGGCGTGACGATCTCGCTGCATCCGGCCGGCCACGTGCTCGGCTCGGCACAGGTGCGCATGGAGTACAAAGGCGAGGTGTGGGTGGCGTCCGGCGACTACAAGGTCGAGGCGGACAGCACCTGCGAAGGCTTCGAGCCGGTGCGCTGCGATACATTCATCACCGAATCCACGTTCGGCCTGCCGATCTACCGCTGGCAGCCGCAGCAAGAGGTGTACGACGATATCAACGACTGGTGGCGCGCCAACGCCGAGCAGGGGCGCGCCAGCGTCATGCAGTGCTATAGCTTCGGCAAGGCGCAGCGCATCCTCAGCGGCCTGGACTCCGGGATCGGGCCGATCATCTGCCACGGCGCCGTGCAAACGCTGAACAAGGTCTACCGCGAGGACGGCGTGTGGTTGCCGCCGACCGTCATGGTCGACGAAGTCGACAAGCGGGACATCGGCCGCGCCATCGTCATCGCGCCGCCGGCGGCGGCCGGTTCGTCGTGGAGCAAGCGCTTCGGCGACTTCAGCGACGCTTTCGCCAGCGGCTGGATGCAGCTGCGCGGGGCGCGCCGCCGGCGCGGCGTCGACCGTGGTTTCGTGCTGTCCGACCACGCCGACTGGCCGGGGCTGATGCAGGCCATCAACGCCACCGGCGCCGAGCGCGTGATCGTCACCCACGGTTCGATTCCGGTGCTGGTGCGTTGGTTGCAGCAGCAGGGTTTGCAAGCGAACGGCTTCGACACCGAATACGGCGACGACGAGGCCGACGAGGTGGAAGCGGCCGGCCCGGCCGCCGATCCAGCCGCCACCGCAGCGGCCGCGCGCGAGATGAACGCCGGCGTGGACGCCGACGCGGATGCGGTGGAGGTGCGCGATGCGTGATTTCGCCCGCCTGTACGCCGAACTCGACGAGACCACCTCGACCACCCGCAAGCTGGCGGCCTTGCAAGCGTATTTCAGCAGCGCGGCGCCGCAGGACGCGGCCTGGGCGGTGTATTTCCTGGCCGGCGGCAAGCCGCGCCAGGCGGTGCCGACCAAGTTGCTCCGCCAGTTCGCCATCGAATACTCGGGTCTGGACGACTGGTTGTTCGACGAGTGCTACCACGCGGTCGGCGACTTGGCCGAGACCATCGCCCACATCCTGCCGCCGCCGAGCCAGCCCAGCGACATCGGCCTGGCAGATTGGATCGAGCTCGGCATCGCGCCGTTGCGCGGCGCCGCGCCGGAAGAAGTGCGCGCGTCGCTGCTGCTGTACTGGGACCAGCTCGACACCCGCGAGCGCTTCCTGCTGACCAAGTTGATCGGCGGCGGCTTCCGCGTCGGCGTGTCGCGCCTGCTGGTGACGCGCGCGCTGAGCGCCATCGCCGGCCTGGATAGCAAATTGATCGCCCAGCGCCTGATGGGCTGGACCGACGGCAGCGTCAGCCCGACGGCGGCCGGCTTCCAGCAATTGATCGCCGCCCATTCGGTGGAAGAGCACGCCCAGCGCGGCGGCCAGCCGTATCCGTTCTTCCTGGCGCACGCGCTGCTCGAGCGCGAACCGGCCTCGCTGGGGCCGCTGTCGGACTGGCAGGTCGAATGGAAATACGACGGCATGCGCGCGCAGCTGGTCAGCCGCGAAGGCCAGAACTGGCTGTGGTCGCGCGGCGAGGATTTGATCACCGAGCGTTTCCCCGAGCTGGCCGCGCTGCGACTGCCCGACGGCGTGGTTATCGACGGCGAAATCCTGATCTGGCACGGCGGCAATTCCCCGGCGCCGTTTGCCGACTTGCAAAAGCGTATGGGCCGCAAGAACGTGTCGGCGCGGCTGCTGGGCGAGATGCCGGCGGTGCTGGTGGCCTACGACCTGCTGGAACTGGAGGGGCGCGACCTGCGCGAGGTGCCGCAATCGGAGCGCCGGCGACTGCTGGAGCAACTGGTCGGCACCTTGCGCGCGCAGCAGGCGGCAACGCAACTGCGGCTGTCGCCGCTGATCTACGCCGACAGCTGGGAGCATTTGGCCGAAATCCGCAACGAGTCGCGCGAGCGCGGCGTCGAGGGTATGATGCTCAAGGCTAATGACGCCCATTACGGCGTCGGCCGCACCAAGAACGCCGGCACCTGGTGGAAGTGGAAGATCGATCCCTACAGCGTCGACGCGGTGCTGATCTACGCGCAGAGCGGCAGCGGCCGGCGCGCCTCGCTGTACACCGACTACACCTTCGCCGTGTGGGAAAGCGATGCGCAGGGCGAACGCAAGCTGGTGCCGTTCGCCAAGGCCTACTCGGGATTGACCGACGCCGAGATCGCCAAGGTCGACCAGGCCATCCGCAAGACCACGGTGGAAAAATTCGGTCCGGTGCGCAGCGTCACGCCCAGCATGGTGTTCGAGATCGGCTTCGAGGGCATCGCCAGCTCGCCGCGCCACAAATCGGGCATCGCGGTGCGCTTCCCGCGCATTCTGCGCCAACGCCAGGACAAAACGATAGACGAGGCCGATACGCTCGATTCGCTGAAAAGCCTGTTGGCCGCGTCATGAGCGCGCGGGCCGGCCGCGCGCCGGCCGTCCAAGGCGCGACGGCGGCGCAAACCAAGGCGTGGTTCGCGTCGCGCGGCTGGAGCGTGTTTCCTTTCCAGCGCAACGTCTGGAAGGCGGCCGCCGCCGGTCAATCCGGGCTGCTGCACGCCAACACCGGCGCCGGTAAGACGTATGCGGTCTGGTTGGCTGCGTTGCAGCGCGCGGCCCAGGTCGCGCGGCCCCGCGTCGGACTCAAAATATTGTGGATCACGCCGATGCGCGCGCTGGCGGCCGACACCTTGCGCGCCTTGCAGGAAGCGGCGGCGGCGCTGGCGCCCAACTTTCAGATCGAGGCGCGCACCGGCGACACCAGCTCGGCCCAGCGGGCGCGCCAAAACAAGAAGCTGCCAGACACCTTGATCACCACGCCGGAAAGCCTGACCCTGCTGTTGAGCAAGGCGGAAGCGGCGGCGCAGTTCGCGCAGCTCGACATGATCATCATCGACGAGTGGCACGAGCTGATGGGCAACAAGCGCGGCGTGCAGACGCAGCTGGCGCTGGCGCGCTTGAGGCAGTGGAATCCTGCGCTGCTGGTGTGGGGCCTGTCGGCCACGTTGGGCAATCTGGAGCAGGCCAAGCAGGCGCTCATGCCGGAAGGCGTGACCGTCGAAGGCCACGTGACCAAGAAAATCCTGGTCGACACCCTGATCCCCGATCATCCGACGCGCTTTCCATGGGGCGGCCACCTGGGCCTGCAGATGCTCAAGCCCGTGATCGCGGAGATCGAAAAAAACGGCACCACGCTGGTGTTCACCAACACGCGCTCGCAGGCGGAGCTGTGGTATCAGCACATGCTCGAGGCGCGCCCCGACTGGGCCGGCTTGATCGCGCTGCATCACGGCTCGCTCGACAAGGAGGTGCGCGACTGGGTCGAGCAGGGTCTGAAACAAGGCCAGTTGAAGGCGGTTGTGTGCACCTCCAGCCTGGACTTGGGCGTCGACTTCCTGCCGGTCGAACGGGTGTTGCAAATCGGCAGCGCCAAGGGCATCGCCCGCCTGCTGCAACGGGCCGGGCGCAGCGGCCACGCGCCGGGCCGGGTCTCGCGCCTGACGCTGGTGCCGACGCAAAGCATGGAGTTGCTGGAGGCGGCCGGCGCCATCCAGGCGGTGGCGGCGCGCGATATCGAGGCGCGGCCGGTGCCGGACAAACCGCTCGACGTGCTGGTGCAGCACCTGGTGACGATCGCGCTGGGCGGCGGCTTTCGCTCCGAGGCCTTGTACGCCGAAGTGCGCACGGCCTGGTCGTACCGCAACCTGACGCCGGACGAGTGGCAGTGGGCGCTCGATTTTGTCGCGCGCGGCGGGCAGACCTTGGCCGTGTATCCCGAATACCGGCGCGTGCTGGCCGACGAGGAGGGCGTCTACCGCGTGCCCGATGCGGCGCTGGGCCGGCGCCATCGCATGGGCATCGGCACCATCGTCTCCGACAGTTCGTTGCAGGTCAAATTCTTGAGCGGCGGGCGGATCGGCAGCGTCGAGGAATCGTTCATCTCGCGCCTGAGCAAGGGCGATCATTTCCTGTTCGGCGGCCGCATCCTGGAATTCGTGCGGCTGCACGAGATGACCGCCTATGTGCGGCGCGCCACCGGCGTCAAGAAGGGCGCCGTGCCGCGCTGGCAGGGCGGCAAGATGCCGATGTCGTCGGAGCTGGCGCACGCGGCGCTCGAGCAGCTTCGGCTGGCCACGCTGGAGCGCTACGAAGGCCCCGAGATGGAGGCGCTCAAGCCGCTGCTGGAAATCCAGCAGCGCTGGTCGGCGCTGCCGACGCCGGACACCACGGTCGTCGAGAGCATGCAAAGCCGCGAGGGTTGCCACCTGTTCATGTTCCCGTTCGCCGGGCGCTCGGTGCATATCGGGCTGGCGTCGCTGCTGGCGTGGCGGGTCGGACGGATGACGCCGGCGACGTTTTCGATCGCCGTCAACGACTACGGCTTCGAGTTGCTGGCGCCGCAGGAGATCGACTGGGCGGCGCTGATCGGCAACGCTTCGGGCGCCAGCGGCGCGGGCGTCGATTTGTTCAGCACCGACCATTTGCTCGAGGACGTGCTGGCCAGCCTGAACGCGACCGAGCTGTCGCAGCGGCGCTTTCGCGAGATCGCCCGCATCGCCGGACTGGTGTTCCAGGGCTATCCCGGCCAGCCGAAAAGCGCGCGCCAGTTGCAGGCGTCGTCGCAGCTGTTTTTCGCCGTGTTCACCCAGCACGACGCTGGCAATTTGCTACTGACCCAGGCCCAGCGCGAGGTGCTGGAACAAGAACTGGAATTGACCCGCCTGCGCGC
>DASVTJ010000593.1:0-7720 GCA_036387635.1 Duganella sp. | reverse complement strand
CGCCGTAGCCGCTGTCCTCGATCCGCACGTGCAGATGTTCGAGCAAGGGGGCGTCGATCACTTCGCGCATCAAGGCGTTGACGCGGAAGACGATGGCGACGAATCCCACCAGCGCCTCGGCGCGCTGCTCGGCCGTCCGGGTTGGCATACCGTTGCGGAAGACCGGCGCGCGCGCCACGAAACCCGGTTCGCCGCTGTTGTCCTGCACCAGCGTGATCCGCTCGGTGGCGACGATGTCGCCGCTGTCGCGCGCCGTCTCCAGCGACTTCACATGCAACGGCAGCGCCGCCAGATCGAGGCCGAACGCGTTCTCGTTGCCCTTCAGCGGTTCGGTGTATTCGACGATGTAGTGGACCGGCCGGCGGCTGGCGGGATGGATGCGGAACTCCGGATAACCGCCGCGATCGACGCTGGTGTCGCGCCGCACCGCCTCGGTGAACGCGGCCAGCCGCTCCTCCGGCACCACCCGCACGAACTGGATCGCCTGGAAGCCGGGATAGCGCCGGTCCAGCTTGAGCTCCCGGATGAAACGGTTGAAACTGGCGCGGTCGACGCGGTCGTCCAGCGCATACATGCCCTTGATACTGAGCAGCATGTCGAAGTACGTCTGCAGCCGCACCTCGGTGTCGCGCGTGACCTTGTCGGCGTCGCGCTGGAAGTTCGCGCGCACCTGCTCGCGCTGCTCGGTGGCCACCACAAAGCAAATGCCGATCGTCACGCAGATGCCGAGGGCGAAAGCCGGTAAGCCGCGCGAGCGCATCTCGAGCCTTTGTCAGGTGGCGAACAACGGCAGCAAGTCGGCGCCGTCGTCGTCCTGACTGTCGCTATAGCGCTGGGCGATGGCCATGAATTCCTCCTCGGCCGTCAGCATCGCGTCCACCACGTCGGGATCGAAATGCTCGCCGCTGGCCTGGCGTATCATTTCCATCGCCGTCTCGTGGGTGAAGGCGGGCTTGTAGACCCGCTTGGAAATGAGCGCGTCGTAGACGTCGGCCACCGCCATCAGCCGCGCCGCCATCGGTATCGCCTCGCCGGCCAGGCCTTCCGGGTAGCCGGAGCCGTCGTACTTTTCCTGGTGCGAATAGGTGATCTCGCGCGCATAGCGCAGGAACGTGTTGGTGTAGCCGAGGTGGTTCTCGACGTTGACGATGGCGTCGCGCCCGTAGACGGTGTGCATCTTCATGACGGAGAATTCGGCTTCGGTCAGGCGGTCCGGCTTGAGCAGGATGGCGTCGGGAATCGACACCTTGCCGATGTCGTGCAGCGGCGCGGCCTTGTACAGCGACTTGATGTTGGCGTCGCTGAGCTCCTCGGCGAAGCGCTTGTGGCCCTGCAGCTGGCGCGCCAGCGCGACCACGTAGTGCTGCACGCGGCGCAGGTGGTTCGGGGTTTCGTATTCGCGCGTCTCGGCCAGCGAGGCCAGCGCCCAGATCATCGCGTCGAGCATCTGGCTCAATTCCAGCGTGACCTCCTCGACCACGTGTTCGAGCAGGTTGCGCTGCTGCTTGAGCAGCTCGCGCGAGTGGCGCAGCTGCAGGTGCGTGTCGACCCTGGCGCGCAGCACGTCGCCGACGACCGGCTTGGCGACGACGTCGGCGCCGCCCTCCATCAGCGCGCGTTCCTCGTCGCTATGTTCCCTGGCCTGCAGGAAGAGCACCGGGATGTCGGCGGTATCCGGGTTCGATTTGAGCTGCTGGCAAACGGAATAGCCGTCGATGTCGGGCAGCGCCGCGTCCAGCACCACCAGGTGCGGGCGCGGCACCTGCTGCATCACCGCCAGCGCCGCGCGGCCGCTGTTGGCCAGCCGGACTTCGTACTGTTGTTGCAACAGCCGATGCATCTCGATCAGATTGTCGGGAGCCTCGTCGGCGATGAGTACGATGGCTTTTTTGACGTTCATGTACGGCTGCTCCCCGAATTGGTCTTATTCAATAACTGTTATCCGCATGTCACCGCCGCGCGTTATTGTCATCATAACTGAGCGGCGTGCGCCCGATGGCCCAAATCTGCATCCGGCCTCCGCACGCGGCTATAACGCGGCCATTGGGGGCCATTCGCGACCATTCTTGCAACAGGTGGCGCAAATATTTTGGCAGCCTTCGCTTGCAATTGTATAGCGCACTACCCATAATAGGCCCATGAACACCAAAAAACTCCCCGACGACACCACAGCCACACCGGCCGCCTCGGTTCCGCAGCTGGACGGCCAGCTGTGCTTCGCGCTGTATTCGACCTCGCTGGCGATGAGCAAGGTCTATCGCAAGCTGCTGCGCGGCCTTGGCCTGACCTATTCCCAGTACCTCGTGATGATGGTGCTGTGGGAGAAAAACGAACTGACCGTGTCGGAGGTCGGCGAGCGCCTGTTCCTCGACTCGGCCACGCTCACGCCCCTGCTCAAGCGCATGGAGCAGGCCGAATTATTGACCCGCACCCGCGCCGCCAGCGACGAGCGCCAGGTCATCATCAAACTGACGCCGCACGGCGACGCGCTGCGCCACGAGGCGGCCAAGCTGCCGCCGGCGATCCTGCAGGCGACCAAGTGCACGCTCGACGAGGTGGTCGGCATGAAGCAGCAGCTCGACGCGCTGCGCGCCGGCCTGATGGCCTCGACCTAGGCGTCCGGTGACCACTTCCGCTCCTATCTTCACGCCGCCGGAAAACACGGTGCGGGCGCTGCGCGAGCTCGGCTACGCGCTGCTGGCGCCGGCCGACGTGGCGGCGCTGGCCGGCGTGCCGCTGGCCGAACTCGATGCCTTGATCCCGAGCTGGGACGCGCTGGAACTGGACAACTACCTGAAGGACGGCGGCCGCTATCGGCGCCGCCGCCATTCGTGCTTCGTCCAGGACGGCGCCTCGCTGATCCGGACGGCGCACCGCGCCCACTGGCAGCCGCTCGAATACAACGCCCTGCACGGCGGCATGCACCGCCTGTTCGAGCCGATGCTGCCGGCCACCGTGGCCCAGCCGGCGTGGCCGGCGCTGGTCGCCGCCATCGGCCAGGTCTGCTCCGCCGCCCGTGGCAAGCCAACGGGCACACCCGGCCAGCCGTGGTACGTCGAGGCGCACCAGTTCCGCATCGATACCACCGACGGCATCGGCCGCCCGACGCCGGAGGGCGCGCACCGCGACGGCGTCGACTTCGTGGCCGTGATCCTGATCGCGCGCGACGGCATCAAGGGTGGGGAGACTCGCATCTTTGAAGCCGATGGACCGAACGGCAAGCGCTTCACGATGACCGCGCCGTGGACCATGCTGCTGCTCGACGACGCCGCCGTGATCCACGAATCGACGCCGATCCAGCCGCTGTCGGTGCATGGCCATCGCGACACGCTGGTGCTGACGTGGCGCGCCGGCAGCTTCCAGGGGCAGGAAAATTCTCCTGTTCAACAGCTAAATCCGATATAGTCATACCAGCCAAATACAGCCTTCAGGAGGGTCGTCTGTGGACGCCAGCTACGAGATACAGCCCGACGAAATCGAAATTCTGATCGTCGAGGACAGCCCCACCCAGGCCGAGCGACTGCGCCGTCTGATCCAGTCGATGCGCTACAAGGCGCGCGTGGCCGGCAACGGCAGGCTCGCGCTGGAGGCGATCCGCGAACGCAAACCGCACCTGGTGCTGTCCGATATCGTGATGCCCGAGATGGACGGCTACACGCTGTGCCGCGCCATCAAGAGCGATCCCGAACTGCGCGACATCCCGGTGATCCTGGTGACGTCGCTGATGGACCCGAAGGACATCATCCGCGGCATCGAATGCGGTTCCGATAACTTCATCCGCAAGCCGTACGCGGAGGACTATCTGCTCAACCGCATCGGCCACATGCTGATGAACCAGAAGCTGCGCAAGGACCAGAACATGGAGGT
Source organism: Duganella sp. (assembly GCA_036387635.1). Taxonomy (GTDB): domain Bacteria; phylum Pseudomonadota; class Gammaproteobacteria; order Burkholderiales; family Burkholderiaceae_D; genus Rugamonas. The sequence goes on along the minus strand of DASVTJ010000593.1, from coordinate 3,853 downwards.
CGGCATCGCCCTCTACCTGGGCGACCAGAAGCACTTCATCAACGCCGAGCGCCAGCAGATCCTCGACCTGCTGATCTCCACCTACGAGCAGGCGGTGCAGGTCAACAGCGAGCTGCAGGCGCGCGAGCGCCAGGTGATCGAACTCAATATGCGCCTGGCCCACCACGCCGGCGAGCTGGAAACGATCAATCGCGAGATCGCGTTGAAAAACCTGGAGCTAGCCGAGGCCAGCCGCATGAAATCGGCCTTCATCGCCAACATGTCGCACGAGCTGCGCACCCCGCTCAACGCCATCATCGGCTTCACAGGCGCGCTGCTGATGAAGCTCCCCGGCCCGCTGACGACGGAACAGGACAAGCAGCTCAACACCATCCGCACCAGCGCGCGCCATCTGCTCTCGCTGATCAACGACATCCTCGACGTGGCCAAGATCGAGGCGGGCAAGGTGACGCTGGAACTCGAGACGGTGCAGTGCCAGGACCTGGTCACCGGCGTGGTCGACACGCTGCGGCCGCTGGCGGCGCAAAAGGGGCTGGCGCTGGAGATCGAGCTGGCCCAGGACGCGCTGGTGCTGGCGACCGACCGCCGCGCGCTGACGCAGATTCTGCTCAACCTTGCCAACAACGCCATCAAGTTCACCGAAACGGGCACCGTGCGTGTGACGTTGGCGCAACGCGCGAGCGAAGGCCGGAACATCATCGAGTTCTCGGTGGCCGACAGCGGCGCAGGTATCCGAGAGGAAGACCAGGGCAAATTGTTCCAGGCGTTTTCGCAGCTCGACTCGACCTCGACCCGCCACGCCGAGGGCGCCGGGCTCGGACTGTACCTGTGCCAGAACCTGGCCAACCTGATCGGCGCTTCGCTGTATTTCAAGAGCGATTTCGGTCACGGCAGCACGTTTACGCTGGCGGTGCCGCGCATCGCCTGACATGCACCCAAGACGTGGTACGAGGACGACACCGTATTTCTACCGTATTGCACCGCAACATAAATACGGTTATATTGGAACTGTCTCCTCCAACCGTTCGCTGAACATTGGAATTTGGCCCGCAACCTCACGGTAGCGGGCTTTTTTTTGCCCTTTTTTCGGCGTTTGTCCTCACGCCACGTGGGAGCCGGCCGTGCTGCACTGCGACATCCACGAGATATTTCACAGATAAATTAAACGACTGATTTAGTTATATCATTTGTTTAAATTATGTGATGTAATCCCGCCATGAACTCCAAACCCGCCACCGGCACCGCCCTCCCCACCGATCCCGCCCCGCCAGCGGACGACGTCCGCAAGCCACGCTCCGACGGCGAGCAGTCGCGCGAACGCCTGCTCCATGCGGCGATGCGCCTGTTCGGCCAGCAGGGGTTTTCCAAAACGTCCACCCGCGAGATCGCCCAGGCGGCCGGCACCAACGTCGCAGCGATCAGCTACTACTTCGGCGACAAGGCCGGCCTGTACCAGGCCTGCTTCTCATTCATGTGCGCCGAGCCGGGCGTGTCGCTGGCCGCGTTCGACCAGCCGCACTTCACGCTGCGCGAATCGCTGCAAGGCTACTATCAGCAGATGATCGCCCCGCTGCTGCTGCTCGAGGACTCCGACGTGCTGCTACGCCTGTTCTACCGCGAGATGCTCGAGCCGACCGGGTTGTGGGAGCAGGAGATCGAAAACAACATCAAACCGGAGCATCTGGCGCTGGTGGGGGTGTTATGCCGCCACCTGGGTGTGGCGCAGGCCACCGACGATATCCACCGGCTCGCGTACGCGGTGCCGGCCCTGTGTATCCAGATGCTGATCGGGCGCGACGTCGTCGCCGCCGTCACGCCGCACCTGGTGGCGACGCCCGAGGCGATATCGGCTTGGGGCGAGCGGCTGGTCGACTTCGCCGAGGCCTTGTTCAACGCCGAAAAACTTAAACTCCAAAGGAAAGCATGAAGATTACCGTCCGCGCGACGGCGGCATTGGCCGTCGCCGCAACGCTGAGCGCCTGCGCCCTGACGCCGCCGGCCAAACATGTCGACGCGCAGGCGCCGCAACAGTGGCAGGCGCCGTTGCCACCGGCGTCGGCACCGGCGTCGGCACCGGCGGCGTCCCCGTCGGGCGCGCGGCTGCCGCACAACGGCAGCCGCGCCGACCTGGCCAACTGGTGGCGGCTTCAGTCCGACGCGCTGCTGGCGCAGCTGATCGAATCGGCGCAAACGGTCAGCCCGACGGTGGCGTCGGCCGCCTCGCGCATCGCGCAGTCGCGCGCCGACCGCGTGGCCGCCGGCGCCGCGCTGGTGCCCTCGCTCGACGGCGCGGGCAGCATCAGCCGCGCCAACCAGCAATCGCTGCAGCCGATGGGCACCACCTCGCAGGTGGCGGTGCAAACCGCGTGGGAGATCGACCTGTTCGGCGGCAACCGCGCCACGCGCGACGCCGCGCAGGCGCGCCTCGACAGCGCGCAAGCGGGCTGGCACGACGCCCGCGTCTCGGTCGCCGCCGAAGTGGCCAACCAATATTATTCGCTGCGTGCCTGCGAGCGGCTGCTGGCCGTGGCCAAGGAGGACGCCGCCTCGCGCGCCGACACCGCGCGCCTGACTGGGCTGACCGCCACCGCCGGCTTCGAGTCGCCGGCCAACCTGGCGCTGGCGCGCGCCCGCGCCGCCGAGGGCAACAACCGCTATCTGGCCCAGCGCGCCAGCTGCGACGTCACCGTCAAGGTGCTGGTGGCGCTAACGGCGATGCCGGAGCCGGCGCTGCGCCAACAACTGGCAAGCGGCGCGGCGGACGGCGTGGCCGCCGCCGACGCGGTGGCGCCGACGCTGGCCATCACCACGCTGCCGGCCGACACCCTCAACCAGCGGCCGGACGTGTTCACCGCCGAGCGCGAGGTGACCGCCGCCAGCGCCGAAGTGGGCAACGCCCAGGCGCAGCGCTATCCGCGCCTGACCTTGTCGGGGTCGGTCGGAATCGCCAACTTCCGCTCCGGCGGCGAGAACATCAAGACAGATACCTGGACCATCGGCCCGCTGTCGGTGTCGGTGCCGATCTTCGACGCCGGCCGCCGCCGCGCCAACGTCGACGCGGCCGGCGCGCGCTACGACTACGCCGTCGCCAACTACCGCGCCACGGTGCGCCAGGCCGTCAGCGAACTGGAACAGGCGCTGGTCAACCTGGACGGCACCGGCGCGCGCGAAGCCGACGCCCAGACGGCGCTGGACGGCTACCGGGTCAACTTCACCGCCGTCGAAGACCGCTACAAGAACGGCCTGGCCAGCCTGTTCGAACTGGAGGACGCGCGCCGCACGCGCCTGAACGCCGAGCAGACCGTCATCAACCTGCGGCGCGAACGCAGCGCCGCCTGGGTGTCGCTGTACCGCGCCGCCGGCGGCGGCTGGAGCGCCCCGGCCGACGGCGCGCCGGCGATCGCCAACGCCAACGCCAACGTCCGATAAAAATCACCGAATCGTCCATCATGAAAAATATGAACCTCAAACTGAAACCGGCCACCCTTACCCTTACGCTGCTGGCGGTCTTCGTCGCCGGCGGCATCGGCATGGCCGTGTACGCGCCGGCCAGCCAGGCCGCCGACGACAAGAAGGCCACGGCGCCAAAGGCGGCGCTGACGGTAACCACCACCAAACCGTCCACCGCCAGCCTGCCGATCAAGCTAACCGCCAACGGCAACGTCGCCGCGTGGCAGGAGGCCAGCGTCAGCAGCGAATCGAACGGCTTGCGCCTGACCGAGGTGCGCGTCAACGTCGGCGACGTCGTCAAGGCCGGCGAGGTGCTGGCCGTGTTCTCGGCCGAGACCATCAACGCCGACATCGCCCAATCGAAAGCGGCGCTGCAGGAGGCCGAGGCCAACGCCGCCGACGC
>DASVTJ010000592.1:0-2212 GCA_036387635.1 Duganella sp. | reverse complement strand
TTGCCGCACCGTGCCGCCGCCGGTCAACGAGGCCTATCTGGTCGACATCCACCACCGCGACCGCCTGCAGGCCGGCTGGTTCGACAACCGCTGGGACGCGGCCGGCACCAACAGCATGTGCGACGCCGCCTTCGGCAGCGCCGACCTGCCGGCGGTGCGCGACGATTTCGGGCGCTGGTTCGAGCAGGTCGAAGTATGGTTCCACGATTTGTCGATCGGCCGCCCGGACCACCGCGCCGACGGCCGCGATCGCCTGCTACCGGAAATCCATCCGAACTGCCACGGCGCGGACGACGCCTGGTTCACCCACATGGCCTTCTTCCATCTGCGGGGGCCGAGAAAATGACGCGGCGGCTGCCGCCGGCCAGCTGCTCGGTAGTCTGCTACAACAACCCGGCGCCGCAGCTGGCGCGCGTGCTGGCCAGCGTCACGGCCAGCCTGCCGTCGATCCGGCCGTACGTGGTCGACAACTCGGCGCTGCCGGTGCTGGCGCCGGTGGCGCGGCGCTACGGCGCGCACTACAGCCATCTGCCGCACAATCCCGGCTACGGCGGCGGCCACAACCACGCCATCGGCGATGCGCTGGCGCGCGGCAGCGCCTACCATTTCGTGCTCAATCCCGACATCTACATCGCCGTCGGCGATCTGGGCGCCATGCTCCAGTTCATGGAGCGGCACCGCGATGTCGGCCTGATGTCGCCGCGCGTCCACTACCCGGATGGCCGACTGCAAACGCTGTGCAAGCTGTTGCCCAACCCGGTCGACATGCTGCTGCGGCGCTTGCTGCCGGCGCTGCATCGCAGCAGCGGCCGCCAAGCCCTGTACGAACTGCACCACAGCGGCTACGACCGGCTGATGGAAGTGCCGGCGCTGTCGGGCTGCTTTTTGCTGTTGCGCGCCGACGTGGTGCGGCAGGTCGGCTTGTTCGACGAGCGCTTTTTCCTGTACTTCGAGGATGTCGACCTGACCCGGCGCGTCGGCAGCGTCGCGCGCACCATGTATTTCCCCCGGCTGCAGATCGTCCATGACTACACCAGGGGCTCGTACCGGCACCCGCTTCTGTTCTGGCACCACGCGGTCTCCGCGCTGCGCTACTTTAACAAATGGGGATGGTTCAGCGATCCCGAGCGCAGCCGCGTGAACCGCCGCGTGCTGCGTCTGCTGCACCGCCACAAAAACAGCTGAGCGACCCAGGCGCGATGGCGCTTCAACCCAGGTACGTGCGGCCGCACACGCACACGTCTTATTGTCAGCCACGATCCCCCGCCGCGATGTAGCATGTCGTTGAGACAATCATTTTTGAGGGACAGCAGCATGAAGCGCGACAGTGAGTCCAGCAAGCCAGCCGGTAGCAGCAAAAGCAAAAGCAGCAACGGCAGCAATAGCAAAGGCAGCAGCGGCAGCAAGGGCAGCAAGGGCGCCAAAGTCACGGCCACTGTCGTACCCGGCGGCGCCAGCGACGCCCCGGCTGCGGCCCGCTCTGCGGGGCTGCGCTACGTCAACGACGAGCAGCCCGGCATCCACCGCCAAGGCAAGCCCGGCGCCTTCCAGTATCTCGACGCCAATGGCGAGCGGGTGCGCGACGACGACACGCTGGAACGCATCCGCAAGCTCGTTATTCCGCCGGCCTGGACCGACGTATGGATTTGCAAGTACGCCCACGGCCACTTGCAGGCCACCGGGCGCGACGTGCGCGGCCGCAAGCAATACCGCTACCATGCGCGCTGGCGCGAACTGCGCGACGAATCGAAGTATGAACGCATGCTCAACTTCGGCAAGGCGCTGCCGGCGATCCGCAAAGCGGTCGACGCCGGCCTCAAGCTGCCCGGCCTGCCGCGCGAAAAGGTGCTCGCCACCATCGTCTTCCTGCTCGAGGCGACCATGATGCGGATTGGGAACGAGGAATACGCGCGTGACAACCAATCGTTCGGCCTGACGACCTTGCGCGAGCGCCACGTCCGGCTCGACGGCACCAAGGTGCAATTCCGTTTTCGCGGCAAGAGCGGCGTGCACCACTCGGTCGAGGTGCAGGACCGGCGGCTGGCCAACATCATTCGCCGCACGCTGGATTTGCCGGGACAGGAACTGTTCCACTACGTCGACGACGACGGCGAGACGCACACGGTCGGCTCGGCCGACGTCAACGAGTATCTGCAATCGATCGCCGGCGAGGATTACACGGCCAAGGATTTCCGCACCTGGTCCGGTACCG
>DASVTJ010000591.1:0-4080 GCA_036387635.1 Duganella sp. | reverse complement strand
CGACGACGCCGTCAACTACGGCGCCATCGGCGGCGTGATCGGCCACGAAATCAGCCACGGCTTCGACGACCAGGGCGCCCAGTACGACGGCGACGGCAATCTGCGCGACTGGTGGACCAAGGCCGACCACAAGAACTTCGCCGCCAAGACCAAGATGCTGGTCAAGCAGTACGGCGAGTTCAGCCCGCTGCCGGGTTACAAGGTCAACGGCGAGTTGACCTTGGGCGAGAACATTGCCGACAACAGCGGCGTGGCGATCGCCTACAAGGCCTACAAGCTGTCGCTGAACGGCAAGGAAGCGCCGGTGATCGACGGCCTGACCGGCGACCAGCGCTTCTACATGGGCTTTGCGCAAGTGTGGCGCATGAAGATGCGCGACGCCGCGCTGATCCAGCAAGTCAAGACCGATCCGCACTCGCCGGGCCAGTTCCGCGCCAACGGCACCATGCGCAACCAGCCGGGCTTCTATGACGCGTTTGGCGTCAAGCCGGGCGACAAGATGTACCTGCCGCCGAAAGACCGCGTCATCATGTGGTAAACAGCAGGTAGGAAGAAATTAAAAACCCTCGCCGTGGCGAGGGTTTTTTTTCGTCTTAGAGCTTGCTGGCCGGGACCGGCTTGCCCTTCTGAATCTTGGTCAGATACACGGTGTTCAAACCCTGGTGGTCGGTCGGGCTGAAAGCGATGTCGAGCCCGCCAAGGTTGATGCTCATCTTTTCCATCGCCGCAAGGAAGCTGGCGCGCGTCAGGTCGGGACCGGTCTTCTTCAATGCCTCGACCAGCGCCACCGCGTTGATATAGCCTTCCAGCGACGTGTAGTCGCCCTCGCTCACGCCGGCGGCTTTCATGTCGGCGCGGTATTGCTTGACGATGGGGATCGATTCGTCGAACGGCGACGGCACCACCTGCGTTATGTAGACGCCCTCGGCGGCGTCGCCGGCCGCCTTGACGAAGTTGGCGGTGCCGACGAACGACAGGTTGAAGAATTTCGGTTTGAAGCCGGCGGCGGCGGCTTTTTGCACGAACGCCGCGCACGCCTTATAGGTGCCGACCATCAGCACCGCTTCCGGCTTGGCGGCGATCAACGCCGTCAGGCCGGCGTCGACGTCCTCGGTGTTGCGCTGATAAGCGCCTTCGCCGGCCATCGTCATTTTGCGTTTTTGCAGCGCGATCTGCAGGCCTTCCTTGCCGACCTTGCCGTAGGTGTCCTCCTGATAGAACAGGCCGATTTTGGTGACACCGGCATCGGTGACCAGCCGCTCGACCTGCAACTCGATTTCGTTGAAGTATGACGAGCGGATGTTGAAGACGTTCTTGTTCAGCGGCGAGCGTAGGAACTCGGCGCCGGTGAACGGAGCGAAGAACGGGATATTGGCTTCGTTGACCAGCGACATCGCCGCCTTGCTGGTCGGCGTGCCGACATAGCCGAACAACGCGAACACGCCATCTTTCTTGATCAGCTTGTCCGTGGCGGCGGCGGTGCGCGGCGGATCGTAGCCGTCGTCCTCGCTGACCAAGGTGATCTTGCGGCCGTTGACGCCACCGGCGGCGTTGACCTTTTTGAAGTACGTCTCGCTGCCGGACTTGATGCCTTGGCCGAGGCCGGCGGTGGGCCCGCTGAGCGCGTTGGCCATGCCGATTTTGATCTCGGTGGCGGTGACGCCGGTTTCGGCCCAGGCGGCCGGCACAAGTGATGACAGCAGCAATCCCAGCGCGGCGGCAAACAATTTGTTTTTCATATCATTGCTTTCATAATGTGCCGGAATCCCGGCTGGTCTTGATAATTGCCCAAAGAAAACTGTCAAGCAACCTTATCCCTTTGTTTGATGTGTGACAAGGCCGCTTTTGCAACGGGTGGCTTTCTTAATGGGAGCCGCCTGGGTTGGCCGGGTGCTGATAAACTGGCGCCTCTACTCCATAGGAAAGCCGTCCCCCATGCGTCTGCGTCACCTGGCACCGATTTCTTTGCCGCTGCTTTTTCCGCTGCTGTTGAGCGGCTGCGGCGAGTCCTATACGCCCGTCAATCTCTACATGGCCACCACGCCGGACTGCAAGACCTGGCAGGACGGCTCGCGCTTCGAACTGCCGCGCGGCATGAGCGTGGCCACCACGCCGCCGGTCACGCTGCCCGACGGCGGCGCCGAATTCACGTTCGTGTATATCGTGCCGCGCGGCGAGCGCGCCAAGCTGCTGACGCGCGATTACAATGTCACCGCGCCGAAGGGGCCGGTGCTGCACAAGGCCGAGCTGGTCACGCTGTACCAGCGCACCACCAATTCGCGGCCGGAGATCGTCGATTCGATTCCGAAGGTGCCGGACATGTTCGTCGCCAGCGCGGCCGGCCCGGAAACCTTGTGGCGCGTGCGCGTGCGAGTCAAGGAAAAGCTGCCGCAGCGCTTCGACGTGGTGGCGCCGGCGTTCGAGATCGGGCTGAAGGAATACCCGATGCGCACCTTCACCTATCGCTACTTCCCCGAGCGCAAGGCGTTCGGGCTGTGTAGCTGATCGCGGCCGGCTGATCGACGCCGGTCGATCCACGCGTGGCGGTGGCGGGCGTTACTTCGGGCGCGGCGGGTCGTACATGTCCAGCACTTTCCTGAGTTCGTCGATGGCTTGGCGATAGGCATGCGGGTCGCCGGCCGCGAGTGGTCGTGGCTGCTCGTCCGGGACGGCAGGCGAGGGCGCCGCGCTTCTTTGTCCACGCAGTGTTTCGGTGCGGACAAACGCCACCTCCAGACCGAAAAATGCGCCGATGCGGTTCAACGTCGCGACGGTCGGGTTGCCGGTGCCGCCTTCGATCTCCTTGATCACTTTGGTGCTGACGCCGCGATGCGCCGCGAACCCCGCCTGGGTCAGCCGCGAAATGGCGCGCATTTCCTTGGCCGCCTCTTGCAGTGTGATCCTGCCTCCTGCGATCGCGTCGTAGAGCTGCGCGCGCCGCTGCCGTAACTGTTCCTTGCCGACCGCCTTCTTAGTCCGCATGATCGCTCTTTCCCAACGCCTGTAGCTGCCTCACCTGCTTGGCGATATGCGGCTTGAGGAACGCCACGATATCGTCGTCAACGCCGGCCTGTCGCATATGCGTGTCCAATGCGTTCATTTGTGCGCCGAAACGCCGCAGCGCCAAGCGAATGACATCGCGCTCCACATCTTCGATGTCCAGCGCTGCAATGACCTCGCTCCACTCATGCAGTTCTTTTTTTGTTTCGGGATGGTGCCAGCGCGCCGCGCGCGGGATACCGGCCGGGTCCAGGTACATCGGCGCAAAGTCGAACAGCGGCGTGAGGCGCACCTCGCCGCCAACGATTTGCACGGCTGTGTTGCGCCCGTGATTGTCGGTATTGCGCATGGCCAGATTCAACACGTCGCGTTTTAAAAACTCGATGGTTTCGCCGGTTTTGTCGCTGACTACGGCGCGGCAGGCCGCCAGCAGATCGAACTGACTAGGCGTGCTGTCGAAGCCGACAATGTCCGCGAGCGAGGCGAGGCTTTCCTGATGCAGCCGCTGAACCTTGCCTTGGCTGGCAATACGGTCGAATCGCGGCACGAACAAGGTGTTGTCGCGGTAGCGTACCGCGCCGAACGTGCGTAGGCCCATTGCCGTGGCGACCTGCATGTAGGCCGCCTCGTTCCTCAGCACCTTGTCGTCCGCCTCGGCCTTGCCGCGCGCGCGTTTGATGATGAAGTGCTCGACCGCATGCCGGTCCGCCAGGGCGGCGTCGGCATGCCATAAACCTTGCTGGTCCGTGGTGAGCAAATATTTGGGGGCGGCGCCTTGCACGCCAAGGCTGCCGGCGGCCAGCATGCCGTGGATGAGCATTCGTTCGTTGAACGTGTCGCCACGGCCAACGATATCTTCTGTTGAAAAACCATGCTGCGCGCTGGTGGTCTGATGCATCGCGACATGCCGCGCATGGTACGCGGCGGCCTCGGCGACCCGGACACGCCCGATCGGATTGAACGCGCCGGCGCACATCAGCGGAAAGTCGGCGGCGGCATTGTCGGCAAGGCCGAGTTGGCCCAGCAAATATTGTCTGCCGATGCCTTGCGGGATCAGATCGAAGATAAAGGCCGGCCATT